>DALTVX010000135.1 GCA_029987395.1 Methanocorpusculum sp.
ACGCTTTGGCGAGCCGCAGATCATCCACTTCGGTCCAAATGACCGTGTCGCAGGATATTCTATGACACAGCTCATCGAAACCTCTCTCCTCTCCGCTCACTTCGCCAACGATAAAAATGCAGCCTACATTGACATCTTCAGCTGCAAAGAATATGCACCCTCCATTGCCGCAGCTTTTTGCAAGAAGTTCTTCGGCGCAAAGGGAATGAACAACACTGTGTTCTTCAGAACGATATAAATCCGTTCTGAAAACCATCTATTTTTTTTAATTTCAGACTTTTTCGGTTCAATTTTTTGACTATCAGATATCTGCGTAGCGTTTGAATATCGTTTTGATATTTGCTTTTTATTGACACGTGCAGATGCTTTCTCAAATCTTTTGTAAAATTGATGTAATGATGCTTTTCATCTCCGTTTTTTTAGGTATCAATAAAACTACACTATAATATGTAATATGCGCTTTTGGCTTTGAGCGGACCTTCGATACGGTTAATCCTAGGGTACTGCCCACATTTTTAATACCTGAGTGACAATCCTTATAAACCCATAAACACTCACCACAAATGTACTAATTCTCAAAAGGAGATTCAATCATGATTAAGGAAAGCGACGTACTTCATATGGCCGAACTATCGGATATCGGCATTTCATCCGATGAACTAGGTAAATTTACCGAACAGTTCAACGCAATTCTCGAATACTTTAACATTCTCGATACCCTCGAGGCATCAACACCTCTCGAGCGCCAGCTCGTTAATATCTTCCGTGAGGATGAAGTCACTCCCTCCATCTCGCAGGAAGACGCTCTTCGAAATTCTCACAACCCCGAAGATGGATATGTCCGTGCCCCGAAGGTGGTCTGAGATGAACGATATATATAACGCATATCTGAATACCACCGAGATATCAGGATCCGGTAAAGGTGTCCTTGCCGGGGTCCGTATTTCAATAAAAGATAATATATCTACAAAAGATATTGAGACTACCTGTGCCTCAAAAATACTCAAAGGATACCTTCCCCCATATGACGCACACGCCATAACCCTTCTGAAATCTGCTGGCGCGACCATTGCCGGAAAAACCAATATGGACGAATTTGGTATGGGCTCCACTACGGAAAACAGTGCTTTCGGTCCTGCATTGAACCCGTGTGATACGACCCGTGTGACTGGCGGCAGTTCCGGCGGTTCTGCGGCCGCGATCGCAGGTGGACTTGTTTCCCTAGCTCTTGGAACTGATACCGGCGGCTCCATTAGGTGTCCTGCAGCATGGTGCGGGATCGTTGGCCTAAAACCATCCTATGGGGTGGTTAGCCGTTTTGGCCTTATCGCTTATTCTAACTCGTTTGAACAGATCGGCCCTATGGCAGCAAATGTCAGGGATGTTGCCAAACTCTTTTCCGTTATTGCCGGTCACGATTTGAAGGACTCGACCAACGTCAATAAACCGTATGATGGTAATGTCACCCCTGATATCAAAGGAAAGACCGTCGGGATCCCAAAGGAGTACTTTGGTGAAGGTGTCGATTCAGATGTCGCATCAAAAGTCCGCGAGGCGATCGACAAACTCGAAGAGCTTGGAGCAAAAATCGTGGATGTTTCTCTCCCATCAATGAAGTATGCACTGCCCGCGTATTATGTGACCTGTACCTGTGAGGTGAGTTCGAATCTTGGCAGATATGATGGTGTTCGCTTTGGCCCAGAGCCTCAGATGAATCTCCCTTGGCATGAAGCCTACACAAAAGTTCGTGAAGCAGGGTTTGGAGATGAGGCAAGACGCAGGATCCTTCTTGGTACTTTCGCTTTGACTGCTGGATACTATGGGAAATATTACGTCAAAGCCCAGCACGCAAAGCAGCTGATCGCACGTGATTTTGCTGCTGCTTTACAGACCTGCGATATGCTTGCAGGTCCGACCATGCCAAATGTAGCTCCAAAGCTCGGGGAACTTACAGCTGATCCTCTACAGATGTATCAGTCTGATATTCTTACCGTCCCAGCAAATATTGCAGGTATCCCGGCCATTTCAGTTCCCTGCGGGACTGCTCACGGCATGCCTGTTGGTCTTCAGCTGATGGGAAAGATGTTTGGCGAGGGGACCATTTTGAATGCAGCTCTTGCATATGAGGAGGCGATTTAAATGGCTGATGAAGATTTCACCGTTATCATTGGTCTGGAGGTCCACTGTCAGCTGGACACCGCATCTAAACTGTTCTGCGGCTGTTCGGCAGATTTCCGAGCCGATGCTCCAAACACCCATGTCTGTCCGGTATGTCTGGGTCTCCCAGGAGCTTTACCGGTCTTAAACAAAAAAGCGATCGAGTACGCACTCAAAGTTGCGAAAGCTCTCAACTGCCGCATCCCATATGAGGGAGAATTCTGCAGAAAGAACTACTTCTATCCAGATCTGGTCAAAGCATATCAGATTACGATGGGAGATAACCCTCTCGCCCTCGGCGGCTACATCGAGATCGAAGACGACGCAGGCAATCCCAAGGTCGTCAACTTAACTCGGATCCATGTTGAAGAAGATCCCGGCCGTCTCGTTCACATGGGCAACAAGGAACGCGGCCACTACACTCTTGTAGATTACAACAGGTCCGGTATCCCGCTGATCGAAATGGTCACAGAGCCGGAACTTTCTTCACCCAAAGAGGCACGTCGTCTCTTAAACAAACTGCGGGCAACACTTGAATATCTCGATGTCTTCGATCCCGAAAAGGAAGGAAGCATCCGCGTTGATGCAAACATCTCTATCAAAGGGCATGAGCGTGTTGAGATCAAAAACATCTCCTCTTACAAAGGTGTGGAAAAAGCTCTGACCTTCGAGATCACCAGACAGAAAAATCTGGTAAGAAGAGGCGGCACGATTTCCCGCGAGACCCGTCACTTCCAGGAAGGTAAAGGCACGACCACTTCTGCACGCTCAAAAGAGGTTGCAAACGATTACCGGTACTTCCCCGAACCTGATCTCCCGGTCATCCGAGTATCAGACTGGGTAGCAAAGATCGCTCTTCCGGAACTACCGGATGCACGCCGTGACCGATTCATGTCCCAGTATGGTATCGCCGTCAATCATGCACGTACCCTGACTGGAGATCTTCATCTGGCCGAGTTCTATGAACTTGTTGCCCCAGTGGGCGCTCAGATATCGGCATCATGGATCGCCGACATCCTGATAGGTGAACTCAACTATCGTGACATGCCGCTTGCAAAAATCACCGGTCATGCCGATCAGCTCAAAGAGCTCATCATTCTTGTTCGTGATCAGGCGATCACCGACAAGGCAGGTATCGAGGTCCTTCGTGTCTGGCTCGACTCGCTGAATACACATGGCTCAGCAGAATCTCCCACCGCGATCGTCGCACGCCTGGGTCTGACTCGTGAAGAGGGCGAAAGCTTTAGAGGGATCGTTGAAAAGATTCTTGCTGATAACCCTCAGGCAATAGCAGATCACAAAGCTGGTAAGAAAGGTGCGTTAAACTTTATCGTTGGACAGGTAATGAAGGAAACTAAAGGGAAATCAGATCCGCGTGATATCCACTCTATGATCGCTGAAATTTTAGGTGAATAACTATGCATCTCATAATTGCCGAAAAGAACATTGTTGCGGAAAGGATCGCAGCATTTCTGGCAGGTAAAGAAAAGGTCCAGGCCATCCGAGATGGGGTCGCTGCTCACTATACCTTCGATGACACTGTGGTGATGGGTCTTCGTGGGCACGTTGTTGAGGTCGATTTCGTTGAAGGTTATAATAATTGGCGTAGCCCCGAACACCCACCAAGGTCCCTGATAAATGCAGGGATCACGAAGAAACCGACCGAGAAGAAGATCGTCGGTGTAATGCAGAAGTTTGCCCGCAAGGCAACACGCGTCACGATAGCGACCGACTACGATACTGAAGGAGAACTGATCGGCAAGGAGGCATATGAGCTCATCCGGGCAGTGAACACGAAAGTTCCAGTCGACCGTGCCAGATTTTCGGCGATCACCAAGGAAGAGATCGTCAAATCTATCCAAGAAGCGACAAACTTGGATTTCAATCTTGCAGCCGCTGGTGAATCTCGTCAGATCATTGATCTTGTCTGGGGTGCATCGCTGACCCGTTTCCTCTCTATAACCGCCCGCCGCGGAGCTGACAGTATCCTCTCAGTTGGGCGTGTGCAGAGCCCGACCCTTGCCATGATCGTGGATCGTGAACGCGAGATCGAAGCGTTTGTTTCAACGAAATACTGGGTACTTTCCCTTGCGACTTCTAAGGGTGGTATTGATCTGGAAGCACGTCATGCTCATGGAAGATTTACCGATGAGGTCGAAGCAAAATCAGCATATGACGCAACGAAACATCCGGTCAAAGTTACCGAGGTCATCACCGGTCAAAAAATCGATCGTTCTCCGACCCCGTTGGACACAACGGCACTGATCGTCGGTGCGAGCAGGCTTGGTATTTCAGCATCATACGCGATGAATCGTGCAGAAGATCTCTACATGCGCGGATTCATCTCCTATCCGAGGACCGACAACACCACATATCCAAAGAGTTTGAAGATCTCTGAGCATCTGGAGATATTTGCGCACGGATGCTTTGCCAAAGAGGCTGCATACGTCAAAGACCGGATGCGTTCTGTTCCGACCCGCGGTAAAAAAGAGACGACTGATCACCCGCCGATTTACCCAACCTCACTTGCGAATCGTGAGGAGATCGGTGACGATGTTTCCTGGAAACTGTATGAGTTCATCGTGAGAAGATTTTTTGCGACGCTCTGTATCGACGCAGAATGGGAGACCATGAAGGTCAATATGTCGGCAGGGACCGAACCATATACAATCACCGGCGGCCGTATTCTTGAAGCAGGCTGGCGAGGTATCTATCCCTACAGCAAAGCCGAAGAGAACATTCTGCCGCAATTTAATATTGGAGAAACTCTCCCGCTTGTTTCGAAGAACTCAGAAGAAAAGGACACTCAACCTCCTGCACGCTACTCACAGAGTCGGCTCATCCAGAGAATGGAAGAGCTTGGTCTTGGAACAAAAAGTACTCGCCACGAGATCATTAGCAAACTTGCCGGCAGAAAATACATAGAAGGCAATCCGATGAAACCGACGATCGTCGGTCGCGCGGTGACCGAGTCTCTTGAAGAGTTCGCCGGGACCATCACCGAACCGACCATGACCAAGACGCTTGAAGAGCACATGGGCGATATCGCCGCCGGGACAAAATCCATCGACACAGTTCTATCTGAGTCGCGAAAGATGCTTTCCGGCATTTTTGTTGAGCTGGAGAAGAACGAGGCCGCGATCGGTCGAGATCTGATGGATCGGACACGGGAGGAGCAGCTCATCGGCCCCTGCCCTGTCTGCGGAAAACCACTCATTATCAAACGAAAGTTATCATCTCAGTTCATCGGTTGTTCTGGGTATCCTGATTGTACATTTAATGCAGGTTTGCCGCCGGCGACATGGGGGAACGCTATCAAGATGGATGAAGTGTGTCCGATTCACCATGTAAACCATGTTCAATTGTTAAGAAAAGGCGCTCCTCCGTGGAAGATCGGTTGCCCGCTGTGTTCCCACATCAAATCGAACACAGATACCTTCCTTCTTCTTCCGGGAATGACGGAAGATGGGGTAAAAAAGCTCAATTCAGTGCATATCTATACGATCTCCGAACTGATTTCACGCGGTCCTGAGGGACTTTCGAAGAGCCTAAGTCTTTCAACCTCTTCATCTGAAAAACTGATCCGGGACGCCGAAGGAGTACTGGCTATTCTGAAGAAACGGACTGAGTTGAAGAAATTTATTTCCGGACATATTGCTCCAAAGCGCGGACGTGGGCACTCTAAGGTGAGCGCGGCCCTGATCTCGCTGGGTGTTACTGATGTTGAGGCTTTGTCTCGTTCAAATCCGATGGATCTTCTTGAGGCTAAACTTAGCGAAGCTGAGGCGTTCTCTCTTGTGGCTGAGGCAAAGAGTCTGGTCAACATCACTCGCATGAAGGAGTACGGCGTTTCTGCGATCACGCTGAAGAAGTATGCAAATGCCGGATTCGAAGAACCTGAAAAGTTTATCGCGGTTCATCCTGCCGGCTTATCTCTTGCAACCGGCGTGTCGGTCACGACGATCTGCAATCACCAGAAACTGGTCGCCGAGAAACTCTGCAGACCGTGTCCAGAAAAAATCAGCAAGGCTGCCTTTGAGACCGGCATCGCCCCGCTCAGAAAAAAAGCGGATGATGAATTACTCACTCCACTTGCCCTTGCAGGTGTTTACAGCCCAGAACTATTAATGAAGGCGGATGCCAAAACACTGGCCAAAGTCACTGGCATCGAGGAGAAAAAAATATCCGATCTGCAGAAGTATGCAAAGAAGGCGGCAGAAAAATGAAGTGGCAAACTTGGCGTCATATCACCAAACTTGACCCTGATAAGGTCATTACGAAAAAAGATATTGCAGAGATCGCCGCGAGTGAAACGGACGCTTTGATGCTTTCAGGCACACTCGACGTCACGCCGGAAAATCTCGCTATACTCTATGACAACGTCCGTGATGTCGGACTTCCTCTCACGGTCGAACCTGCGGAGCCCTCTTGTGCAAGATTCGAAGGGATCGACTATGTCTTTGTCCCAAGCGTGTTCAATGCAGGTCACCCCACATTTGTGACCGGTCTCCATAAAGAGTGGGCACTGACTTCGAAGATCCAATGGAATAAAGTGGTTCAGGAAGCCTATGTGGTTTTGAATCCTAATTCGTCTGTTGGAAAACTCACCCGTGCCAAATGTGATCTGAGTCCTGCTGAGGTGGCAGCTTATGGCGTTGTTGCCGAGAAATACTTCTCCATGCCGGTGTTTTATATCGAATATAGTGGGATGTATGGTGATCCTGCAGTCACACGCGCTGTTTCAGAAGCTGTTTCACGGATGCGTGTCTTTTACGGTGGAGGGATAAACTCCGGTGAAAAAGCTACAGAGATGGGGGAGTATGCCGACACGATCATCGTTGGAAATGCGGTTTATGAAGCAGGTCCTTCTGTTCTAAAAGAAACTGTGAAGGCAGTCAAGTAAAACTCTCATTCCTTCTCAGATCATATTTTTGTTTTTGCTTTGTTTGCAGTATTTCTTCCTTTCAGATTTTAGAAAAGATTGGGAATGCCCGCACAAAAAAGTGTGATGAAAAATATTAGAGAGTGCAATACGGTGCTAATTTTCGAATCAGGTTCTCTACCTGAACACCTGCAAGACCTACGTATGTTTCAGGCCGAAGAAGTTTTTCGATCTCTTCAGTTGAAACATACTGTGTTATCTGCGGCTTTCCGGCAAGGATATCCGCAAGCGGCATCTTTGCCGCAAGTGCCTCCATGCTCGCATCACGGATCATCTCATGTGCATCCTGACGTTTCATCCCGCGTTTCGTTAGTTCGATCATCACTGACTCAGCAAGATTGATCCCGTGCAGGTATCGGAGATTACGTTCGACTGAATCGATATTGATCGTGAGATTTTCTAAGACTCCGGTCATCACATGAAGGCAGTGATCACACAGAATTGTTGTCTCCGGGAATGTTATCCGTTCTGCAGAGGAGTTTGTCAGATCCCGCTCGTCCCAGAGTGTGTTGTTCATCAGCGCCGGCTCGACCATCGCGCGGACGATTCGTGCAAGGCCACAGACCTGCTCGCTTTTGATTGGATTTCTCTTATGTGGCATCGTCGATGATCCAACCTGTTTCTTCGAAAACGATTCCTCGACCTCACCGATCTCTGTTCTTTGCAGAGACCTGATCTCAATACCGATCTTATCTAGAGTTGTCGCGATGTTTGCGAGCATGAAGATGTATTCGGCATATCTGTCGCGAGAGATCACTTGGGATGAAACGTCCACCGAACCAATACCAAGGTATGTCATCATCCCCGCCTGGATCTCAATGCCGTGCTCACCCATTGCTGCCATTGTTCCTACGGCTCCGGTCATCTGACCTATGACGACTCGTGGTCGGGTCTCCCTTAGCCGCAAGAGATGCCGTGAGACCTCAGATGCCCAGATTGCAAATCTGAGTCCGTATGTCGTTGGCACTCCCTGTTGCCCGTGCGTTCGTGCAATACAAATGAGATTTTTCGTCTGTTCAGCGCGTCTTAGAAGCACGCTCATCAGTGTTTCGAGTTTATTCTCAAGGATGTCATACGCTTCTTTGAGCTGAAGCCCGGTTGCCGTATCTAAAATATCATTAGAGGTTGCCCCGTAATGGATCCAGCGTCCAGCGTCCCCGCAAACTTCGGCAATGGCCCGGGTGATTGCCATTGTATCGTGGCTGATCTCTGCTTCGATTTCCTTTGCACGATTATGTGATGCAAAGAGAGCTTGTTTTTCAATGATCTCTGCATCCTCTACGGGGATCATCCCAACAATACCTTGTGCATGGGACAGAGCAATCTCTGCGCGGACGATACAGGTGAATCTGTTTTCCTCACTCCAGACACGTTTCATTTCAGGAGTTCCATATCGGAAATCAATCGGATGTATTGCCATAGTTAATTTAGTATTGGTTTTCTTTGGTTATGAGTTTGTCCGATATAGGGCAGTTCTTTTTCTCTCTAAAAAACTAATAGATATGCATCGTGCCGCACGAATATAAGAAACCTCATTTCCATCAGAAGGCAGAAAAACCCGTACGTGTACGGAGCCCAAAGAAACCTGTTCCGAAAAAGGAGATCAAACCCGGATACTATATCAAAGAAACCGACGATTTCGTGACCAAATTTCTCTACTGGTGCCCTGCATGCAACATCCCTCTGCTTGCCAAAACCTGTTCCTGCAATAAAGAAAGTGTCAAGATCTCCCTCCAGCAGCCGTATGATATCCGACCCGCACTGAAAACAGATCATGATCTCATATCATCTCTCCTAAAAGAACGGTTCGGCGACAATGTCACTCTCCCAAAGATCCTTGTTCTTAACAAAGCAGGCGGACTTGACAGGAATGATCTCATCATCGCAAATGGTGTTAGGTTTGCCTGGCTTTGGTTTGATCCTGTCACTAGGAAATTCAATCTCGATCTTGAAGCCGAGGCATTACCTTATCTGATCGGTAAAATAGACAAAGGCATCATTGACCTCGAAAAAGATGCAGTGGCTTTGCCTGAAGGAAGACTTGGCGGGAAGAAGGTCAAGGTCACCACGGTAGGGGTCCCTGACGGGGTCGTAATCCTGCGGTACAAAAATAAATCTGGTACGGGTATCCTCAGAGACGGTTCAGTCAGAATTAAAGAACTCAATAGTGTATCTCCGATAAAATCTAAATCAAATCCTTCGTGGGAGGATGCGGTTGAAAAGAATGCGTTCCACATCAAAAACATGGAACGAAATGCGATTCGTGAGGTCAGACAGAATTTTTCGCTAAAACCAAAAGTCAACTGCTCATTTTCCGGAGGAAAAGACAGTACTGTAGTTTGGAATATCGCCCAGAAAGCTGGTGTGACCGAGGCGTTCTTCATCGATACTGGCATGGAATTTCCGGAGACCGTTGAGTTTGTGAAGTCCCTGGGGATCGAAATTATCCCGGGGGCGGGTGACTTCTGGCAGGAAGCGGAAAAAGCAGGCCCACCAAAGAAAGATCACCGATGGTGCTGCCAACTTCTCAAACTCAATCCGCTCAATGTTCATCTGGATGAGATAGGGGCATGTCTAACGATCCAGGGAAACCGCTGGTATGAATCCTGGAACCGGGCCTCTCTCGATGCACTAAGTCAGAATCCAACAAATCCTCTTCAGGTGAATCTTTCCCCGATCCGTTCATGGAGGGCGCTTGATGTGTTTTTCTATATTTGGCTCAGGGAACTTCCCTACAATTCACTTTATGAGCGCGGTTATGAGCGCGTCGGCTGTTATCTATGCCCGGCGATGCTCGAGTCTGAGCTTGAGACGCTTCGTGTAACTCACCCTCAGTTGGCGGAACGTTGGGACGAATTCCTGATAAAATGGGCAGAGGAGCGAGGTCTCCCGTCCGAGTTCGTCACCTGGGGTCTCTGGCGCTGGAAGGAACTCCCGCCAAAAATGCAGGAGCTCGTCAAAAATGCTAACCTCGATCTGATGGAAAAACCGGTTTAACGAAGCACACCTGACTCGGTTCCTTATCTTATGCCTTAAGGGAAAGCTGAATCAGAAAAAGTACCCGAGCCGGATTGAGAAGCCCTTCGCAGCGAGTTTTCTAAGATGGGTGATTTGATGTACTTCGACAACGGAGCGACGACCTGGTCTCCCGAATGTGTAATTGCGGCAATGGATGAGTTCAAACGAAATTACCGTGCAAGTGTTGGCCGCAGGATTCACCGTCTGGCGAGGATAGCGACCCAGAAATATTGGCATGGCTTGATGAGGAGCATGGGGCCGAAATCAGATTCGGTATGCATTGTGCCGAGCCCCTGATGCGCTATCTTGCTGTAGAAAATGAAACCGCACGTGGGTGTATTTCCGTCTACAACACCAAAAACGAAGTTAACACCTTTATTGCGGTGATCAAAGAATTTGCTCTGAACTGATTTCTCATCTCAGGATAATTTCTTATATTTTTTTTAAATTTTCAAGACGTCAGATATATCCAAAGCAAATGCCTATATTACATAATATGGCAGATTCATCTTTGATTCAGAGTGCCAAAGAGAAAACAGTTCTTCATGAATATGATGCGGCACAGCATCTCTATCGCCAGTATCTGGAAGAAGATCCAGCTAATGCTGCCGTCTGGATATTACTTGGGGATGTTCTCCTCACCCAGGAAAACTTCTATGATGCAATCGATGCGTATGAATCGGCTCTAGATTTGGATCTAGAGAATCCTAAGTATCTTGTTGCTCTTGGCTCAGCTAATGCTAAGATCCACCGATTTTCAGACGCGAAGTTTCTCTTTGAAAAGGCTGCAAAATTATCGGGAGATCTGCGCCACCAATACAAAGTTGGAGATATGCTTGGATATCTTGGAAAATATGATGAAGCGCTTGTTCTCTACACTCTTCTATCCTTGAGCCATCCCGATGAGCCTGGTCTCTATAAGCGCATGGCTATTGTCCATCACCATCTCAACAGGCCCTCAGAAGAGATGACCTGTACCAACAAAGAACTGACTCTGCGCAAAAAGATGGTTGATGAGCATCCTGATGCATCTAACTGGTTCAAATATGCCGATGTTCTTTTCCGTGTTGGGAAGTATGCTGAGGCAAAGGAAGCATTTTCGCAGGCACTTTTGTTTGAAGAAAATGCCCGCATCCATTTGCGGCTGGGTGAGATCCTCTATAAATTGGGTGATACATCTGGAGCACTTGAGCAGTTTGATCTAGCGGCAAAGTTCGACCCGCGTGATTTTCTCTTGCTTATGGATCTGGCAGATCATCTCACGGATCTTGGGTTGTATGATGCCTCGATCACCTATTATACCCTGGCGCTTGAACTTCGAAATGTTCATGCAGATGCTTGGGTCGGGATCGCCTATGATCTTCTGAAGCTTGGACGTCTTGACGAAGCAAATGCATTTTTTGAAATGGCAAAGGCATCTGCCGCGATACGTGAACTTCCATGGGCGGACAAACTACACAAAAGCATCAAAACCGATGCATTGGATGCAGAATTTCTCTAACGGTTCTTTCGTATCTTCAGTAGATACCAATGTAGCAATCCTGATAATCTCTCCCTACAAATAATACTATATATATGCCGGAAAAAGATCTAGCTGCGACCCTTGCCAATATGGCAGACCCGAAGAACTTCCCAAAGGATCTTGCCGTTATTTTAGCGTGGTTAGCGATCACTGTTGCGATGATCTATGTTCCGGTGGTAAACGAGACGTTTTTGCGGGTCATATTTGCAGTCCCGGTTATCTTGTTCATTCCGGGATATGTTTTGATCGCTGCACTTTTCCCCGAAAAACGGTCGATCGACGGTATTGAGAGGTTTGCTTTATCGGTTGGTCTTTCGATCGCTGTGGTGCCGCTGATCGGACTAGTTTTAAATTATACCCCGTTTGGGATCCGCCTCGATCCAATCGTTACAGCTCTTGTAATTTTCATTTTAATCATGATGCTGATCACTTTGTTCAGACGTGCTTTGGTTCCAGAGGAAGAACGCTTTGCTGTGCCTTTTGAGCAGGTGAAGCCCACACTGAAGACTGAGTTTTTCCCAAAGGATGGTTCAAAGCTGGATAAGGCTCTCTCTTGGATACTTATTGCCGCAATTCTTGTTGCTGCGGTGACAACTGTCTATGTGATTGCATTTCCAAAAGACGGGGAGAAGTTCACCGAGTTCTATATCCTCGGTGCAGACAAGATGGCAGATAATTATCCCGAGAAGTTTTTTACAGGCACCGAGCAGTTCGTTTGGGTCGGTATTGGTAATCACGAATATCTGGATGTGACCTATACGGTAGAAACACTGCTGTTGAACGCGAGGTGGGACTCGGCGACGAACTCTTCAGTGATCCATGCATCAAAGGTGCTTGACCGGTATTCGGTCGAGGTCGCCGACAACTCGACATATCTGGAGATGTATAACTTCACGGTGTACGATACGGGATACAATCGTCTGGAGTTCCTCCTCTATAATGCATCAGTCCCGGATGTTGGAGCGTCTGCAGAGGACAAGATGGCGGCAGCTTATCGGGATCTTCATCTGTGGATCAAAGTGGTATGATAAAACAGACGTGATGATATCTAATATCATCCAGAAAAGAATACCCTATTTTTCAAACATTCCTGATAAAAATAATATTGTGAAAAAAGATATGTTCAGTCGCTTTTTGCGATCTGTTGCATCCGTTCGATGCCGTGGATCTCTCTGATAACCGACACGACTTCTGTCGGAACATACTCTTCCCAAGTATCTCCCAACTGCATTTTTTTTCTGACGACAGTTCCTGACAGACTTTCGCGAAGGTACATCGGCGGTGACATGACAGGTATCCTGGCTTCTTTGAAAAGCTGGATCACCAGCGGGTTTGAGGTATAGACCGTATCAAACGGCGGGACCATCGATTTGACATGGGCAACCCAAAGAGCGTTTCTTTTTACATCTTCCAGGGGGATAACATAAAACGGGATCTCCAGATCATTCAATGCTCGGGTGATCATCAGTACACGCTCGCCTGCGGTGAATGGATGACGAATGTCATGACTGATGTCTGCACTCCCGATACCGATGATCAGTTCATCGACCTTTTTTGCAAGTCCGTCGATGACCGCTTTATGGCCGTTATGGAATGGTTGAAACCGTCCGACATACAATCCACGCTTCATTTCTTTCCTCCAATCAACGCAGCGATCCGGGCCGCGAATGCCCCAGCGGTGAAACCTGCGTCAATGTTAACCACAGTGATGACCGCACAGGACTGAAGCATGCTGGCGAGAGCAGCGGCTCCCTGCCCCATATACCCGTAGCCAGTACTTACCGGTACTCCGATCACTGGTTTGTCGACGAGACCTGCTATCACAGATGGAAGTGTTCCTTCTCTTCCTGCGCAGACCACATACACATCCGCCCTTTGCAGTTTTTCGAGAGCTGGGATCAACCGGTGGATCCCTGCGACCCCCACATCAAATGCGGTGATGACCCTCGCTCCCATCTCCTCTGCTATGGCTCGTGCCTCCTCAGCGACCCGAATATCGGATGTTCCTGCGGTCATGATACCGACCGTGCCTCCTGATGGGGTCGGAAGGGTGCCGTCTGATAGGATGAGAATGCCTCCAGGCTCTCTAACTTCTGACGTAATACCAGCTGGAAGATTTTTGCACACCGCCTTGACCTGCTCTTCGGTGATGCGTGAAGCCACACATCTGCCTGATGCCAACACATAACTGTGCATGATCTTTACGAGCGAATCGGTGTCCTTCCCCTCAGCTAAAACGACCTCAGGCATCCCGCATCTTTGGACCCGTTCTATATCCAGATTTGCCACATCCCCGACCCGGGTGATCGTCAAAGCCGCCAGCTTTTTTTCTGCTGTTGCCGGGTCAAGTGTTCCGTCCCTTACCTGGTTTAGGATATCAGAAATATGCGGATGCTCATTCATTATTCTATGAGTTTGGTTCCCTGAGGTGAAAAAGAATATACCTCCTCATGCTCGTTGATTTTTCGGACCTGTATTTTGGATGCGTTTTTTCCTCATTGTTGTGTCCTCCACACGAAGGCTTATACTTTTTTCGCACGCATATATATGGAATATCATGGATCCAATATCAATAGACCCCGGACTTTTGCAGTTGACCGAGATCGTTCTAACTGCAGAAGTGGTGAACACCAATCCTGCTTTAGACGTCAATGATCTCCCCACTACCATCAGGCAGATGTTCTGTACCGAATCCCCCGGTATCATCGCACGACCTATCCTGATAAAAGAAGGTGTGTTAAAATCCTATCTTCCTAGTCTTCCTGCCCGCCGCATAATCCAGGACGAAAAAAATTCCTATCTCTTATGCAATGATCTAGGTCAGTTCTCAGTTACTGCCTTCACTCCTGCTCTGAAATGGTATTATAGGCATGTCGGTCCTGCCAAACTCATGCAGAACCCTGCACTGACCCTTGCTTTGGAAACTGCTGGAGAGACCGAGGTCAACTACAAAAAAGCCCGTGTAAATATTCCTCTCTTTGAGGACACAAAGGCATATCTGACCGGTAAACTTGCTGTTATCACTGAAAAATCCGAGTCGTTCAAAGAAGCTGCCGAGCTTGTCGTCCCTTATGCCCCAGAAGAGATCGAGTTCTCTCTTTCAGATCTGGTATGCACTCCCGAGCAGCTTGCCATCGTCAGAAAAGTTCAGATATCTCTTGAGAATCAGGAATTTTTGAGAAGCCACCGGATCTATGAACTAGGACGTATCCTTCTGGTCGGACCGCCGGGAACCGGTAAAACCTCGTTTGCCCTTGCGCTTTCCCGATCTGTCCACATGCCGGTACTTGAGGTCCGACTTTCGATGCTCACGTCCCAATATCTTGGTGAGACCTCCAAGAACATCGACCGGATCTTCGACCTTGCGAAAAAGATCGCACCCTGTATCCTCTTTATCGATGAGTTCGACTACATTGCAAAGACCCGTATCTCAGATGACAACGGCACGATGAAACGAGGGGTCAACACCCTTCTCAAATGTATCGACCACATCAATCTGATAAAAGATAAGGTGCTTTTGATCGGCGCAACAAATTATGCAGGCATGCTCGATGAGGCTGCCTGGCGTCGATTTGACGAGGTCGTGACCTTCACTCTTCCGGATGCAGGCATGCGTGAAGCTATCCTGAACCACGTGGCATCCGATATCCCCTGCACGATCGATTTCACCACCCTTGCGGCACGGACCGAAGGCTTTTCAGGAGCCGATCTGCGCATGATGCTCACAGAAGCCATCGTTTCTGCTCTTCTTTCCGGAAGAAAAGAGATCGATGAGGCCGATGTCAACGCAGGAATGGAACTTGTCAACCGGAGGAATCTCGTCCGGACCGGGTGTGCCTAGATGAAGATCACGGCGCTTGGAACCGGAGATGTCGTCGGCACGCCGAAGATCGGCTGCGGTTGTCCCGTCTGCACTGAAGCAAAGGAGACTGGAAAAGAGCGGCTTCGAACCTCCCTATTGATTGAGCATAAGGGCCTTAATCTTTTGATCGACACAGGTCCTGATATGCGTGCCCAGCTTTTGGCTGCAGGCTCGCCGCGGATCGACGCAGTTATCTGGACCCATGGTCATTATGATCATTTTATGGGGTTCGGTGACTTTTACCGGGTCCAGCGGGAACGTATCTCTGTTTATGGAGCTCCAGAAGTTCTCGATTATTGTGGGAGCATCTTCTGCTTCATTGCTCATGATGAATATCCTGTTCTTCCCTTTGTGCCAACAGAGATATGCGGGATGGCGGTCACACTCTTCCCTGTGGTCCATGATACCCCGACCTACGGAATTCGGATCACTGCAGATGGGAAAACGTTCGTGTACTCCTGTGACACCCGTGCCGAACTTTCCGAAGCATCGCTTGAGCAGATGAAAGGTGCCGATCTTTTACTGCTCGATGGTATATTTTTGCCGGGTGTGAACATCTCCAAGCACATGAACATTGAAGATGCCGAACGTCTCGCAAAGGAACTCGATCCAAAAGAGTTCTGGTGTGTTCACATGAGTCACAAAATACCTTGGGACTACGCCCACGGCGCACGGGATATGCAGACCTGGACCCTGTAATTTTTTTTATATTGTCCTAATTCGGCAAGTTTATCATAGTTTGAGTACACTTAACTAATAGCGCTTTTAGCTGTTTACATAATAACAGCGTTTTATGAATTTGTAGCGTACCTTAATTTGAGGTTTCTCATGTCACAAGAACACCAGGACGTTAAAACGGGAACCACCACAGTTGGTATTGTATTTGATGGAGGAGTCATCCTTGCTACCGAAAGGCGTGCAACGATGGGTACTCTGATTGCAAGTAAGAAGGCAAAAAAAGTACATTCTATCACTGATAAGATCGGTATGACAATCGCCGGTGGGGTTGGGGATGCTCAGCAGCTTGTCAGAATCATCAATGTTGAATGTAATCTTTACGAGATCCGCAGAGGTCAGAAGATCAGCGTCGGGGCGGCTGCCACGATCCTTTCTAATTACCTGAACCAGAACCGTTTCTCTCCATATTATGTCCAGCTCCTTGTCGGCGGTGTTGACCACAGCGGACCTTCAGTCTATTCTGTGGACGCAGCCGGCGGGGCAACACTTGAAGAGAACTTCGTATCCACCGGATCAGGATCCCTGACCGCATATGGTGTTTTAGAGGATCGCTTCAAACCCATGATGACCGAAAAAGAGGCGATCGAACTAGCCGTACGTGCTCTTCGCGCCGCGATGCTCCGGGACTCAGCTTCCGGAGAGGGATACAATGTCGCGATAATCACCCCGGAGAAATTCGAATATCTGCCGGAGGATAAAATAGCCGAATATCTTCCCTCGGCAAAATAATTTTACTTTTTTTTGGAAACGAATTTTATGCAGGTCGAAGATAGACTCAAAGAACTCAAAGCAACTATTAATAAAAAAGTTCCACACGGAGTTACCGTAACGGATGTTGAATTCGAAGGCCCTGAGATGGTCATCTATACTGATGATCCAAAACTGTTTGCCGAGGATCATGATCTGATCAAAACTCTTGCCAGAGATCTGCGAAAACGCATCGTTGTCCGCCCTAATATTTTGGGAGATACGGAAGAAGCGTATGATATGATCAAGGCAGTTGTCCCGGAAAGTGCCGGCATCACGGATATTTTCTTTGATACTGATACTGGCGAGGTTCTGATCGAGGCTGAAAAGCCGGGTGTCGTTATCGGTAAAAACGGCTCCACGCTTCGCGATATCACCATGAAAACCGGGTGGACGCCTAAAGCTGCCCGAACACCGCCGATTCCCTCGGTGACCATCAAACAAGTCCGTCAATATCTGCGTGAATCCCGTGATGAGAGAAAGGAGTTTCTCCGAAGATGCGGTAAACGGATACACCGTGACTCGATCTATACCGGTCGCGATCATGATCAGTGGCTTCGTCTAACCACCCTCGGGTGCTGCCGGCAGGTCGGCCGTGCGGCGTTTCTGCTGAGCACTCCGGAAAGCAAAGTCCTGATTGACTGCGGGGAATCTCCCGGAGCGACCGGCGCTGCCTCCTCTCCTTATCTTAATGTTCCTGAGATCTACCCATTCACCAATCTGGATGCCGTCGTTCTAACTCACGCTCATCTCGACCACTCTGCATTTATACCGCTTTTGTATAGATACGGATATGATGGTCCGGTCTATGCAACGCCTGCGACTCGTGATCTTGCGACCATGCTTCAGCTAGATTATCTGGATGTGAACAACAAAGAAGACCGCGCTCCTCCGTATTCCTCGAATGAGATCCGTGATTTTGTGAAACACACCATTGCCCTTGGCTATGGGGATGTCACCGACATCGCGCCGGATATGAAGCTTACCCTTCACAACGCAGGTCATATTTTAGGCTCGGCGATCGCCCACTTTAATGTTGGAAACGGTGTTTACAATGTTGCCTTCACTGGGGATCTTTTCTATGGCAAGAGCCGGTTGTTCAACCCGGCCGTCTCTCAGTTCCCAAGGCTAGAGGCTCTTATCATCGAAAGTACCTACGGCGGCTCGGATGACTTCTCTCCGTCAAGAGTTGAGGCAGAACAGCGGTTGTATGAGGTCATCAACGAGACCCTTGGCCGCGGTGGAAAAGTTCTCATCCCTGCATTTGCTGTTGGACGTTCTCAGGAACTGATGCTCGCCATTGAGGAAGGCATGAGAAACAACCTTATCCCCAAGTGTAAGGTTTATCTTGACGGCATGATCAAGGAAGCTACCGCGATGCACACGGCATATCCGGAGTATCTGAACACCGATCTTCGCAACCTTATCTTCCGGGACAACTACAATCCGTTCCTCGCAGAATGCTTCGAGCAGGTCGACTCGTATGATAAACGTCAGGCGGTCATCTTCTCTGAAGATCCCTGTGTTATCATCTCTACGAGCGGTATGATGAATGGCGGTCCGGTCATCGAGTATCTCAGCAACCTTGCCGAATCACCGAAAAATATGATCATCTTTGTTGGGTATCAGGCGGAAGGAACATACGGCCGCCGGATCCAGAAAGGCTGGCGTGAAGTTCCGATCGGCAAGCGCGGAACGATCGTGATCAATATGGAGATCCAGACCGTGGAAGGTTTTTCTGGTCATGCCGACCGAAAACAGTTGATGAATTATATCCAGTATGTTCAGCCAAAGCCCGAACGCGTGTTTACAATTCATGGCGAAGAGTCCAAGACGATCGACTTTGCCAGCTCTATCTATAAGAAATTCCATATCCAGACCGTAGCTCCACAGAATCTTGAGACGTATCGTCTGGTCTAAGTATCAGCTCATCTGATCATCACTTTTTTTCTGACCCATTAAAAAAATGGCATGGGCCATCGTTTCTGCTATCATCGAGCTCCGATTTTACGTTACCTCTCTTATATATACCAGGTCGATACACAAGTGTATTATACAATGGGCACTGAAAAACCTATTAATTATTTTTAAGGATAGATGCAGTCATGGATACCAGAATGAAATTCTTAGAGCACGAACTTGCCGAGCAGGAACGCGGACTTGCGGGCAAACAGGAACCTGCACAGATTGTAGCAGAAAAATCGGAAAATACTGTGGAACTTGAGCGTAAAATCCGCGAACTTGAGATATTGATCAAAGGGCTTACCGAAGAGCTGCTTGACTTGAAATCGGTCACGCGTAAGCTCAGCTCCCAGATGGAAAAACTCGGCGGAGATCCAATAAAAAGCCATCCCGAAACCTCCCGCTTTGGCGTTAGAAGAAGCGAGGTCACCGCTGAACCCATTGCTGAACCTACATCTTCTCGTTCCACTGAACAACTTGGATCTCGGATCACTTCTCCAGGCAGACGCCCCGCAGTTGAGACTCCGGCTCCCCGTATGAGTCGACCCACCGCCACTCCCGCTCCTGCCCCAGAACCTGTACGGGCGCCAGCTCCGATAAAACCGGATGTCCCTGTTGAGAATCTGAAACCTGGTGAGTATGAGTATGTCATGCAGCAGGATGGTACCATCCAGAAGCGTAAGAAAACAACCGATCACACCGTTATCATTGCAGGTACCGGCTATAATCCGTCTCGTGCCTCGCATTCCATGGCTATTCGTGCTGAATCATCTTCCGTTATTGAAGCCGTTGATGATGATGACACCGTAGAGATCAAGCGTTAACGGAGTTCATTCGTGCACATAGTCCAGGTTGACATCGACAACTTCAAGTCTTTTTCCAGAAAGACAAAAATACCTTTTTATGAGGGATTTACTGTAGTCTCCGGGCCTAATGGCTCTGGAAAAAGTAACATCATCGATTCCATCCTGTTCGTTCTTTCGTTATCCACGTCGCGAAACCTCCGTGCCGAAAAGCTCACTGATTTTATCAATAACAAGTCCGGAAAAAATACCGCCGAGGTCACTCTCACCTTTTCGGACGAAACCAAGATAAGGCGGAGAATAAAACGAACTGCCAACGGTTATTATAGTTACTACTACCTGAACGAAAAAACCTGTTCTCAGGGAGAGATCTTAGATTATCTCTTAAAAAATGGCATCAAACCGCATGGTTATAATGTTGTTATGCAGGGGGACATAACTCGCATCATGGACATGAGTGATCTTGAACGCAGGCGGATCATCGATGAGATAGCGGGAGTTGCGGAGTTCGATGACAAAAAAGAATTGGCTCTCGTTGAGCTAGAACAGGTTCGTGCAAGCATTGATCGCGAAGAGATCCTTCTTGCTTCATATGCAAAACAACTCGAAGAGCTTGCCGATGCCCGTGAGGGTGCGGTAAAGTATCAAAAACTTCAGGCTGAACTCGACTATCTCAAAGCAGCAAAGCAGATCGTCCGACTCCATAATCTCGAACGTGAGCTTGGGTTGATTGCCCATTCACGATCCGAACAGCAGGAAAAGCTTGTGGGTGTCCAGAATGACATCTCTCTTCAGGAAAATGAAAAGAACTCTCGTATTGAAGAGGTCCACGAAATCGACCGCGAGATCAGTCATAAACAGGGCCCCGCTTATATGCGGATCATTGGGGGGATCGAGGCGGAAAAGGGCAACATCCGCGTTGCTGATGAGACGATTTCCCGCAGAAAAAAAGAGAAGGACAGCAACCTTGCCGAAATGAATCGGTTCTATCTCGAACTGCAGAAAAATCAGAACACGCTCAATGATAAGGTCCGTGAGTCCCAGACGTTGCAGATCGATAAAGCGAATCTGGCAATGGAACTTGAGATGCAAAAGAAGATTCTTGATAAAGCAAACGAGTTGGTCACCAAATGCAGCCGTGATTCCAAAGGGGCACAGGCCGAATTGGTCGATCTCATGCGTCAGGTCGAGGCGAAAAAAGATGAACGGGGTTCGATCGTTGTCCAACGTGATGGTATCATCGAGAAAAGCCGCGTCCGTGCACAAGAGTTAGAGAAGCTCCAGAGAGAGCAGGGGTCTTTGCTGAGTGAGCGCTCGGAGAAGCAGGCTGAGATCAATGCTCTCGAACATGATCTAGAGGATGCGAGAAAGAACAAAGGGATCATCGATAAACAGACGGGTGAAACCGAACGTGCGATGCTTGCAGCTAGAAAAGCTCTCGATCCGCTCAGAGAAGAGATCGCGAAATTAACGAGAAAACAGATGCAGATCGAGGCCCAGCAGCAGGCTTCTGGTGCTTCTGATCGAACTATTTCTGCCATCATGGGTATGGATGGTGTTTTTGGCCCAGTGTCGAGTCTTGGAAAAGTTATCGACTCTTCATACGCACTTGCCCTCAATATCGCTGCTGGCGGCCGACTTAACAATGTTGTTGTTGATACTGATCAGACCGCTGCGGATGTTATCCGCCATCTAAAAGATGAACGTCTGGGGCGTCTGACACTTCTCCCTCTAAACAAGATGAAGCCTCAAGCTCCTCTCCCTCCTCTTGCAGGTAACGGCGTCGTGGATTATGCGATCAATCTGATTGATTTCGACCCCGAATATCGGGATGCATTTAATTTGGTTTTTGGTCAGACCGTCGTCGTCGAAACACTTGATGCGGGCCGTCGTCTTATGGGTCGGTATCGGATGGTGACTCTCGAAGGCGAACTTCTGGAACGTGGCGGAGCGATGACCGGGGGGTCGATTCGAAAAGATCTCCGTGGATTTGGTGTTGCTGTGGGTCGTGAGTCTGCAGATATCTCTGCAAAACTTTCTGACCTGCGCAATGATGAATCCGATCTTATGGCCGCCGAGGCTCGTCACCGATCGGTTGCTGAAGGTCTTCGCGCCGAGCGAAATGAGTTTGACTCAACAATCGTTAAGTTTGAGCTTAAGATCAGTGATTGTAATCGTATCCTTGATAAAATAGCAGATGATGAGGTCCGTGCCTCCCAACTTTTAGAAGAAACGGAACGTGACAAAAAGGAGACGGCAAATCAGGTCGCTGACTTGGAGGCTCGCGTGGACGCTCTTTCCGATGAGATCGATGCCCTGAACCAAAAAGTTGGCAAACTCCGTTCGGTCATGGATGAGGATGAGTTCAATCTTCTTACTGATAAACTGCAGAAAGCTCAGTCAAGCTACAATGATACGTATCGCCGGTATGAAAACAAGGTGAGCGATCTTTCTGGTTTGACGCTTGAACGTCAGCATTTCAAACAGAATGTGGAGCAGATAACGCGGGATCGTACGGCCTTGGAATCTAAGAACCTCTCGATCGAGGAGGAGATTGCAGAATGTTATGCTTCGATCGACGCTGCAAAGTTAGTGATATCTGCGTTCGAGAATGAGATGAAGGCTTTTACCGGCGAGATCGAGCATCTTACCGAGGAGCGCAACAAAGCCCAGCATGCCGCCGATGAAGCTCAGTTGCGGATC
>DALTVX010000136.1 GCA_029987395.1 Methanocorpusculum sp.
AGCAGGTTCGTCAAGTTCCTGAGGTGTCATGGAGTCCATGATTATGCGGAACTTTTTCATCTTGTCGGCGGTACCCTCAAGAGCATCGGAAGGAACGTTCATATTCCCCATAGGGAGCATGGAGAGGACCTGTTTTAACGGGCCCATCTTCTGCACGGCTTCAAGCTGTTTATACATGTCGTTGAGGGTGAACTTCCCCCGAAGCATGGCATTGACATCGACGTCCTCGGCATTGATGGACTCTTCTGCCTTTTCAACGAGGGCCTTCAGGTCGCCCATACCAAGAAGACGGGAGATGAATCCGTTTGGATCGAACCGTTCGAGATCGTCTATCGTTTCACCGTTACCGATGAACACGATCCCCGACTGCGTTTCAGCGACTGCCGACATAGCGCCGCCGCCTTTTGCCGTTCCATCCATCTTTGTTACGATAACGCCGTCGATACCGATGGCTTCGTGGAATCGTTTTGCCTGATCACGTGCCGCCTGACCAAGAGCTGCATCGATGACAAGCCAGCGGTGATCGGGTTTTAGGTACGTGTTGACCTGCATGATCTCGTCGATCAGATCATCTTCCAGAGCATGCCGGCCTGCCGTATCAACGATGATAACATCGACGTCTTTCAGGGCAACAAGTCCGTCTTTGACGATCTTGACAGCATCCTTCTCTTTAGGATCCCCATAGCTTGGGACGTTGATCTTTTTACAGAGTGTTTCGAGCTGGGCATATGCCCCTGGCCTGAAGTTATCAGCCCCGATCGCTCCGACTTTGAGGCCTTTTCTCTGGAAGTAGCGGCAAAGTTTTCCGGTCGTGGTGGTTTTACCAGAACCCTGCAGACCGGCCATCAGGATCTTCTGCGGTTTTAATGAGAACTCGGCCTCTTTTCCGACGAGGTTGACCAGCTCCTGATAGACGATCCTAAGTACATGCTCGCGGACGTTGATCCCTTTGGAGAGGGTCTCATCCAAAGCACGGGCTTTGATCTGCTTTGAAAGCTCCATCACGAGTTTGACGTTGACATCTGAGGAGAGCAAAGCCCTTTGAAGATCACGAACAAGTTCGTCGACGGCGACACGATCTATGACCGTTTTGCCGGCGAGTTTTTTCATCGCGTCTTTTAGTGAGTTGGAAAGTGTATCAAGTCCCATTTTAGTTATCTCCAAATATTTCGTCAATGATCAACGAAGGGGTGAACGGTTTCATGTCTTCATACCCTTGCCCGACACCGAGGAAGACGAGCGGTTTCCCGATGGTATATGCAATCGAGATCGCGGCCCCGCCTTTTGGATCCATGTCGACTTTTGTCAAAATAACACCGTCGGTGGATACGGTCTTTTCAAACTCCTCGGCACGAATGACCGCATCGTTTCCGGCAACTGCCTCGTCGACATAGAATACCAGATCGGGTTTCATCACACGTTTGATCTTTTCCAGCTGGTTCATAAGATTGACACGATTGTGGAATCGGCCTGCCGAATCGGCAAGGACAACATCGGTCTTGTGGGCTTTTGCATACTCGACGGTATCATAAAGAACAGCAGACGGATCGGCTCCTTCCTGATGAGCGATGAGTTTGACCCCGAGCCGCTCACAGTGAACACGGATCTGCTCGATGGCACCTGCACGAAACGTATCGCCGGCTCCAACCACAACAGAGAGACCCTGATTCTGCAGATAATACGCGATCTTGGCGACCGAGGTCGTTTTACCGGTTCCATTCACGCCGGTGAAGAGGATCTTAACCGGTTTTTCATGCGATTTGATATAGGCAACGAGATCAAAACCCTCGCCAAGTACCTTTTCGATGGCATGTCTGAGAGCATTTGTTACGACATCATCAGCCGACTCACGGAGTTTTCTGTGGGTACCGACGAGCTCTTTTTTCATATGCTCAGTGATTGCCTCGGCAACCGGATATGCTACATCGGACTCCAGGAGGACCATCTGGAGTTCGAAGAGCGATTCCTCGATATCTTTTTCGGAAAGGACAAACTCATGCTCTACAACAAGGGTTTTGATTTTATTCAGAAAACTCGGGGCCTTTTTTTCCTCAGGTGCCGGTCCGGATATAGTATTTTTAGCGGGGGGCAGCGCTTCCGGCTCAGGGGTTTTTTTCTTCCCAAGCCCGAGTTTATTTTTCAGTCCTTCAAACATTATCTATTAATTCGCTACCAAGAGTATAAATCCCTCTCTGTTAGTGAGAAGACAAAATAGGAGGCATCACAAACGATATGTTTTTTTGGTGATGAAAACGAGAAAAACGGCCTGTATGAAATCTCCAATCTCTGGGAGATACAAAATGATCAGTAAAAAAGAGAAGTTCAGCGGAGTTGAGTTTGAGAATAGATTTCTTGCATTCTCTGATCAATCGCCCGCATCTGTTCCTGAAGCTTTCCAAGAGACTCGGAAAGACGTTTTGCGGATGCATCCATCTCAGTGATACGGTCGCGAAGGAACGTGATCGCTTCTTCGACCGGTTTTTCGACCGTGATGCCTGCACCGATCCCAACCATAATGTTCTTTGTGTCAGTAACGGTTGCGTGGACCGAGACGCCCCCTCCAAGATTTAGAAGAGTTGGTACATCTCCTTCCAGACCGTTAAAAGCCTCAAGCGTCTCGATGGACGCCCGTGCTTCACCACGTGCGGATTCAAGGAAGCGCAGCTGCTGGGTCAAAAGTTCATGTTGCTGGGAATATTCATTGGCATATGCCTGGAGGGAGTGGACCTCCTGCTCCAGGGATGCCTGATCAGTATTACTCGCCATTAATAGCCTTTGCAGAGTCAATGGTAATATACTTGCGTCCGAGTCTGTGCTTGCTTCCAATCGTTGCAAGAGTGAACTCTCCAGCAAGCTTCTCGGAAGGTGCTTCGACTGTTTTTGTGAAGGGCTTCATCTTTCCATCGTTTTTGAATGTGCCCTTTACCTCGAATTTCGGCATTTATTTCACCTCACAGAAATCGCATGCTTCTTTCAAAGCATGCTCAACTCGTGAAAAAATTTCACAAGAATCCAAATACATCTTCGATTCTACCAAGTTCATAGCCTGTGGTAGCGTTACCAGCCAGATATCCTTTGCTGTTGATCAGAAGACCGGTGCCAATCAGACCTGAGCCCATATTGACTGAGCCGGTACCGACAGCGAAATCGGCATTATTAATGCTCTGTTCCAGCTTTTCGACCTCTTCGGGGGTGCTTCTAGCCGGCAGAAGTATGCCCGCATTTGTGCAGGCACACGTCATACCAACTGTTCCAACCCCTGCAAAGGACATCGGGATAATCTTGACTTTAAGAAAATCCGCAACCATTTCGCGCATCGCAGACGACATGTCAGGATGCACGACGGCAAACGAATCATTGGTCAGGATTACGTTCCCTGCCGCATTCATCTCTTCACCTAGGAGCAGGCAATCGCCATATTCCTGTAGGATACGGAGTTCTGAATCCTGAATGAGACCGGAAACGACAAATCCACGGGAGTTGCCGGTCAATAGAAGACCTACAATAGAGGAGCCTTGGATAAAGGTTTCAACAACCTCGACATCCAAAGCTTCCGCTATTTTGTCCCGGAACTCTTTTGGAGCTTCGAACGGGACAATGGCAAGATCTTCAAAGACACGCGTATACACGCCGATGTTCGGGTCACCATTCAAAGACAGGGTAGGGTCCATTTATTCCTCAGCAAGTTCTGCCTGGACCTGACCATCTTCGAACTTCATTGCCCGAATACGAATGCGTCTTGGCGGTTTCTGAGCACCACGTGACCAGACGAGTTCGTTGATACTCCTGTCGAGTTTAACGTCATCGCTTTTCATGTGATGTTCAAGGTAACCACGGATATCTTTGATAGCTGCGTTTGCACGCTTGTAGCACGGAACACGCTTTACATCGCGGAGCGGGATCACGTATACCTGTTCTTTTTGCACTTCTACCATTTGTTCACACCTTCAGAGTGCTGCGTCTCCAGTTGCGTCTCTTTGGATGCGACACAACGTTACGCTTGGTTTTGATCATGACCCAGGCAGGAACACGACGGTTCTGCTGAGTTGCCTTTGCAAGACGAATCTTACGGCTTTTGGTAAGTTTGCTCATGGTTCATTCACCATTTTTTTCTTGATGATCAGAGACTGTTCATGATTTTTCGGAAAGAGAGACGTAAAGTCTATTCCTCTCC
>DALTVX010000137.1 GCA_029987395.1 Methanocorpusculum sp.
ATTGCAGACCATATCAAACGCGGTTACATCGGTATCGATCCCTATGATCCGGCGCTGATTCAGCCTAACTCGCTTGATATTCGCCTAGGTAATCATTTTGTCTGGTATGAACCATGCGATGATGTGATCGATCCTTATCAGGCGGAAACGCTTCACACCCATACAAACGAAAGAAAAGCAACCTATTTTGATCTCCAGCCAGGACAGTTCGTTCTTGCAGAAACACTGGAAACGGTCACATTACCGGACAATATCGTCTCCACCATCGAAGGAAAGAGCAGCGTTGCACGTCTTGGGATCGCCCTCCATCAGACGGGCGGCTGGATCGACGCGGGATTTTCCGGGACCATCACTCTTGAGATGTGCAACTCGAACTGCCGCCCGGTCCGTGTCTATGCAGGCATGCCGATCGGTCAGCTGGTGTTCTATGTGACGAAAAGATGCGAATGTCCATACGATAAAAAGCCGGACGCAAAATACCAGAACCAGAAAAACGCGACCATCTCACGATACGATAAAAATATGCTGAAGAACGTGGAGTGATTCTCGCAAGCCTATAGGCTTGATTGCAAAGCTTTCCTTCGAAAACTTGCTCAGCTAAGGTTGTCTGCTTCGCTTCGCTCGCATCCGATTCTCACTCGCAAGTTTCCTTCGAAAACTTGCTCAGCTAAGGCCGTCTGCTTCGCTCCGCTCGCATCCGACCCGCCCGCCCCATTAACCCCATCCCTTTTTTAACCCACCGCTGAAATATACTAAGCAATTAGGTGTGTGTTTCTTGACCAGAACAAAATC
This sequence comes from Methanocorpusculum sp., assembly GCA_029987395.1. GTDB lineage: Archaea > Halobacteriota > Methanomicrobia > Methanomicrobiales > Methanocorpusculaceae > Methanocorpusculum. The sequence goes on from DALTVX010000137.1 coordinate 793, forward strand.
TTTTCGTGATCGTCCCGACGGATACTATGTAAAATCCATTGACTCGCTCCACGTGATCATGGCCCATCTCTTCCCGAAAAGGACTGACGCCGAGGTCTACTCCTTAGAAAAGGTCGACATCACCGGACTCTTAAAATTCATCGACGAGAGAAATGCCGGGAACAACGACTATACATCCACATTCTTCCATGCCCTCGTCACCTCCATGTTCAAAACCGCCTATAATCGTCCTCTCATGAACCGGTTCATCGCCGGCAAACGGTACTATGATCGCAAAGATATAACCATCTCCTTTGTCATCAAAAACACCTTCGCCGACGCCTCCGAGGAACGGATCATCATCCTCAAAGCAGAAGACGACATGACCTTCTCCGTCATCTCCAAAAAGATCTACGACCAAGTCCATCAGGTCAGAGACGCCAACACCAACTCGACCAATGATATCATCGATACCTTCGCCCACCTTCCAAAACCCATCCTTGGATTGGTCGCTTGGTTATACAGATACATGGATACTCACGGATGGCTCCCAGGATTCCTCTGGAAAAGCGATCAGAACTTCACCACCGCCCTTGTTTCCAACCTCGGATCCATAGGCGGGCAAGCCTGCTATCACCACCTAAACAACTACGGCACAAACTCGATCATCATCACCATCGGGCAGATCAAAAAAGAGTACTCAATGGACAAAACAGGAAAGGTCCATGAACA
>DALTVX010000017.1 GCA_029987395.1 Methanocorpusculum sp.
AACAGATTGAGTTCACGGATGCAGAAATTGCAATGCGTGTCGGAAGAAAAATTGGCCGTGACATCGGTATCCTCTACGGACTTGTAGCGGGTATCATTGCCTTCCTGGTAGTCATCTACTGGATGTCAGGGTTATTATTCATCTAATGAGGTGCCAATATGTTCAAGTTTGAAAAAGAACAGCAGGTCTTTGACTTTAATGGAACGAAGATTGGTGGACAGCCTGGGGAGTATCCACGTGTGCTTTCACCATCCATCTTCTACAACAAACACGAGATCGTATTAAACGATCACACCGGTGAGATCGACAAATTAAAAGCAGAAGCACTCTGGAACCGCTGTCAGGAACTTTCTGACATTACAGGTAACAAGTACTTCCTGCAGATCCTCGCAGAACATGCAGAGGCGTTTGAATCGTATTTCACCTGGTTTGACAGTATCGACAGCAAGACCGCATTCCTGATGGACTCCTCTGCTCCGGCAGCACTCATCCACGCAACAAAGTATGTTACGGAAGTTGGTCTTGCAGACCGTGCGATCTACAACTCGATCAACGGCTCTATCCAGCCGGAAAATGTTAAGGCACTTGCCGAGTCCGATGTGACCTCCGCAATCGTGCTCGCATTCAACCCAGGTGACCCATCCGTTATCGGACGTGAGAAAGCACTCGTAGACGGTGGAGTCGCAGGTCAGGCAAAAGGTATGATCCAGATCGCAGAAGAATGCGGTATCACTCGCCCTATCCTCGACACTGCAGCAACCCCGCTCGGTCTCGGCTCCTTTGGCTCGTACCGTGAGATCCTTGCATGCAAGGCCATCCACGGTCTGCCAACCGGTGGTGCATACCACAATATGACTGTTTCTTGGACCTGGCTGAAACGCTGGAGAAAGAACATTCACCTGCAGTATGCCGACAAGCCGCTCCTTGCAGAACAGATGTTCCGCCACCACTACGGCGGCATCGAAGGTGTACGTCAGGCAGCATGGTCTTCACCGGATATCGGCTGTAACATTATGGCCATGACCCTTGGTGCAGACTTAATCATGTACGGCCCAATCGAAAACATGGAAGGCGCCGCAACCGCGACGGCTTTCTCTGACATCGTTCTTGCTGAAGCATTCAAAGACTTTGGCGGAACCCTCGGCGTCGAAGACGGTCCGATCTCCAAACTCGTTTAAATCAAAAAGGAAAAAGGGATCATCCCTTTAACTTTTTATTCTATTTTTTCTGTCAGTTTCTTTTCATATCACAAGAAATACATAGACTGACAACCAAACACTGGTAATTATGCGTGTCCGTGAGGGGAACCTAACACAACAATACTTCTGCGACTATTTGACAGTGTTTGCCGGCGATACATCCGCAAAGGAAGCCGGTCATGAAGAGATCGTTTTGTCCAACCTGTTTCTTCATCGAATGAGTGTCGACGGCAGTTTTCATGCAAGAGTATTGTCGGCGATCCTCGGACACGAAGCAGATCGATCCCTCCTCCTCGCGCTTTTCAATGAAGTATCCGATCACGAGTATGCTCCCCTTTCACTGAACGACTGGCTGAAAACAGAGTATGATTTAGCTGTACAGAATGCTGACCCGAAACGAAAGATCGCTTTGGCCGCCCTGCTTCGTTCGCAGATATCCGGAACCAACATGGCTGCCGAGATCGTCTCTGCCTCAGAAAGCCCTTATCCGGAAAGCTGGTGGCAGTTTAGAAGCCGCCGTCTTACCGTCGAAGAGATAGAAAACCCCGACATCTACTTTGGCGTCGGCCGGCGTCCTTTCTGGCATTCCTTCCCTCTAGACGAATATGCAGCAGTCCTAGGAAATGCTGAGGACCTGTCCCCCGAGATCATCTACGACATCATCATCTGCGTCGCCGGGGCATGGTTCTCCACACTGACTCGTGATGAAAAGATCATCTGGCTCAATATGCCGAGAACGACCTCAGATGAATGGGGAAAGTTCGTAGCCCCGCTTTTGATCCTCTCCTCCCCAGGTCCTGCTTTATCCACAGCAAACTGGCTCTATGCCTCAGGAAACCATGATGCCGCTCTTGATCTGTATGCAAATATCACGCTTGCATTCCCAGAGACCTCGGTGGAAAAACCCGCATTTGAACTCATGGGTGCCATCCTCTCAGAGTTCGGAGACTTTGACTATGCCTTCGAGGCATACAAAAGTGCATTCCTTCTCGTCAAAAACGGTGATTCCTATCAGCTCGCGCTCGGTTTGAAGAACCTCTGTGAGGTCGGCGAAGATCTCGGCGAAGATATGCGGGAATATTATGTCCGTATCGCCTCCATCGCAGAGGAGCTGCCCTCAGCTGATCGGGTCAGGCTCTACTTTGATCTCGCCTCAGCCGCCAGAAAAAAATATAATTATCTGGACGAGTATGCCTATCTTGAACGCATCATGGACGAGGAAGGTGCCGAGGAACAGCTCTTTTCACGGGCAATGTCCCGTCTTTCTGAGATGAACCTGTCACTCGATAGCGATGGGAAACCCAATGACGTCCTCCTCAAAGAAAAGGATGTTCAGGATCAGGTCGAGATGTTGATCGCGAGAGGGGACGCCGCCTATTTTGGATTCGATCCGGTCTGTGCCCTCTACTGGTACAACAGAGCAGATTCGATAAGCGGCCTTAGTTCATCATCTAAAAAATTCAAGGCCGCCGTCGCCGCAGGTCTGTATGCAGAAGCAAAAGACTATGCCTCCACCTCAGCGGAAAAAGCCCTTGTCCTGATCATGGGGGGCACATCCGTTCACCTTGTGGCTCGTGAACTTAATCTGGCTGTTACCGATGCCTGGAAAGCAGGTCAGGACATCACCTCACTCATCAGCCCTGTTCTCGTGATGCTTTCAGAAGAAAACCGTACGCTCGTCTGTGACCAGCTCGCCAACCGTTCGACCCGTGACGATGAAAAATCCATGATATGCTCGGGCATTGGTGACTGTTATCTGTCGCTTGGCATGCCGGATGAAGCCCGTCAGATGTTTCGCCAGGCTCTTCGTGCCAATCCCTGTAATACAATTCGATCTCGTATCTTTTCGGATATCGGCATGCTGGAGTATGAAACCGGAAATCATGATGCATCCTCGGAAGCCTATCTCTCTGCCTTAAAAATGAATGAACGGTTCCCGGCAGCATGGGCAGGCCTTGCGAGATCATGTATCTGTCAGGCAAAGTATCCTGAGGCGCTTGCCGCACTGGAAAATGCTGTTCGTCAGCATCCGGTCAACGCTGCATATCAGGAGATGCGTGCGGCCGTTCAAGCGATAATCGCACGTCCTCTTGATGAAACGGCAGACCGACTCTTTGCTCTTAATGATGCTGGGTGCCTTCCTATGGCGGCAGTGCTCTATTCTGAAAAATCGCCTTCTGGCTTTAAAAAAGAGGCGTGGGATGTAACATCTGTTGAAGATGTTCTGAAATTTAGAGAATAATATCTCTTTTTTTATTCGGTCCGGACGGTGAAAAGTTCATCATCCGGAGTGTTCATCATGACCTGCAGCAGCTCGTTTTGGATCTCAGCGTAACGTTTGATCTCCTCCGGCGTTGCTGTTTTTGCTGAAAGCTTGCCTTTCAATGCGTGAAGCTCGACGCTGGTGACCTTTGTTCCGGGCACCTCATCGATGAACAGTTTGCTACCATCCGGTTTTTCCAGAATAAAACTCACGGTATTTGTATCCTCAACAACAAGCCGTTCAGGGTGTTTGCGGAGGTCAAAGGTCTGTTTTAGTGCATCAAGCGGGCAGCGTGTCGAATGGGACAGCACCTTGATGGTTGTTTCAGTTCCTGACCATTTTGCAGCAACCACAGCGATCTTGTAGCCAAGTGCGATCCCCGGGCAGGTATGCCCGTGTGCTTTTGCTATCACATCAAAATCTGGAATATCTGTCATAATAAAAAAAATGTTTAAAGGTATTTGTGGCCGCGGAGCCAGTCCACCTGGGGGGTGGTGTACCGGTAGATGATATCACACTTCTCGTCCTGGAAATCCCATGGAACGACAATGAGGATATCTCCTTCTCGGATCCAAACTCTCTTTTTGATCTTACCTTTGATACGCCCAAGACGTGTTACTCCGTCTGAACATCGTACTCTGATGTGGTTTGACCCAAGCATCAGCTCTGCCTGTGCAAATTGTTCCCGTATCCGTTTATTCGGTAGCTTGACTCTAACAATACTTCCGTCATCTGATACAGTTTGATTAGCGTTTTCTATTCGTCCCAAGTAATACCTTCCCCTATTGTACTATATCATAGGGTCTGAAACTTGATAAACACTTCGTGAGATTAATGTATATATACGGTTATACAGATTAGAACAGGTTCAACAGGTGAATATCCTTATCAGTAACGCGAGTAAAAAGCTAATCTATAAGAAAATGGAGTTTTAAATGGCAGGTACGCCCATGCAAAGTCTTGTCGAGCTGGAAGCAGAGCTCGCACTTCTGAAAAAATATCCACAGCACGATCTCGAGGAGATCATCAAAGAGGTCGGCTTTTCCTGCACAAATTGCGGGAAATGCTGTACAAAAGAGTTCAACGGCCATGTATTTCTTCTCGCGAAAGATGCCAAGCGTCTAAAAACATTTGCACCCGAGGCACTCATGCCTGCCCCCGGTTTTCCTTATTCAGATACGTCAGGAAACTTTTATGTGTCAGGGTATGCTCTGAAAACCCAGGAGAACGGGGACTGTGTGTTTTTGGATGAACATAAACGCTGTAGGATCTATGATCAGCGGTTTACCATCTGCAGGGTCTATCCGTATATGCTTCACCGGGAACCTGACGAACGGGGGAAAATCGACTGGCGGCAGATATCAGGTTTCGACGAACACGGCGAGTATGACTGTGTCATCTCTGAGGAAGAGTGTGCAAAAATCGCCGAGGATACGATCGCGTATGAGACCGCATTTCTGGAACAGGAGATCGATTTCCACAAAGCCGTTCTGGAAAAATTCTCTGATGAACAGATCCGATTCGTGCGAAAAGATCACGACGCCCGGGTCCGTGCATGTATGAAATCAGGAAAAGCGACGGTGTTTGTCTGGGATGGTTCGGATCTCGTAATGGAAGAGCTGTAATGGGACTTACGCGGTGTTCTCTCAATTAAAATAGCTAACTTACTTATGGGATGTAATTCGATTTCGTGTACCGTGTTTGTGTGGATACCTGAGAAAAAAACCAACCGCGAATCGGCGCGAATCTCGCAAGCCTTTGGCTTGCTCTCAGAATCGGATTTGCTTTTCCTCACTTGAACTCGGCGGCTCTCTCGCAAGTCTATCGACTTGCTCAGCTGAGGTCGTCCGCTTTCAGCGTCCAACCCGCTATCGTCCCGCCGGTTCATCCCTCATCGGGAGCGTTCGGGCAAATCCTGTCGCCGCCCCAGCGGCTCCCAATAACAATATCTCCCCCCTCTCTTCTATAAATACAACTCTCTGAAGATTTCTCTCACGAGAGGCGCTGGGGCGGCGACAGGATTTGCCCGAACGGTCCCGATGAAGGGACGAGCAAGTCGAGGGCGGGCTGACCCGCAGGGGAGGCCTCAGCCGAGCAAGGCTTTGCCTTGCGAGAGACTTGCGAGAGTGAGGGTCAGCAAATCCGATTTTTCTCGCCCGAAGGGCGGGATTCAAGCGAGGGCTGAAAGCCCGAAGCGGAGAGCAAAGCGAAGCTTTGTGATCGCGCCGATTCAAGCGAGGGTCGAAGACCCGAGTCGGAGAGCAAATCTCTGATTTGCGGTTCGCGGTTGGTATTTTCTCATGTATTCACACTTATTTCATACACGAAACCGAAGTAAATCTTATAAGTATATCAGTTTGTCTCGCTCGAGATCACAACACCGCGTAAGTCCTATCTAAAAAAAATTAGTTGATCTTTGCCACATCAGCGAGGAAGTTTTCTATCACATCGCGGGTCACATGCGGCATGAGAACGAACCTCAGATGACCTGCACGGGTGTGTGACACGATCCACCCTTTTGGAACAGGGCCGTCTTCGAACGTGGCAACGTTCATGATCGGGTCAACGACCCGAGCATACCCAAACGCTTCCATGCCATCTACCAGGCGGCGGGTATTTTCCATACAACCGGCAACGAGAGCACAGAACCCTTCTCTTCCAAGAAGCTTGATCACCGCATATGCGCCGGCGACGTCCGCACCCGGCCGGGTGCCGGCAAGCGTGCACTCTTTTTTTACGGTAAGGTAGGGTGTATCCACGTTGAGCGATCCAAACAGTTCGGGTTCACGCAGAAGCAGACAACCGCAAGGGATCGTGCTCATACCCATCTTATGCGGATCGAGAGAGATCGAGGACACACCGGGAACGTTAAAGTCGAACGGTGCCGGGTTTGGTAGGAAAGGGATCACCATGCCGCCGAATGCTGCATCAACATGGAAGAACAGATCATGATCGAGAGCGATCTTTCCCACCTTTTCGATATCATCGATCATACCATACTCCGTCGTTCCGGCGATCGCGGAAATTGCGATGGTATTTTTATCCACCTTCTCGGCTATTTTATCGCAGTCAACGGTGTAATTTTTTCCATACGGGACGGTTCGCATCTCAAGCCCGAGTATATCGCAGGTCTTATCAAAGGAAAAGTGAGCTGAAACCGGGACCACGATGTTTGGATTTTTGACCTTGGGTCTCAGTTTTTTTGCGATACGGATCGCCTGAAGATTCGATTCAGTTCCACCCGCTGTCGCATATCCTCCCGCCCCGGGGTGATGCATAAGTTCACCAAGCGAATGGATCAACAGATCTTCGAGCTTTACCGTACCTGGAAAAAGTCCGGGATCGCCGAGATTTGTTCCAATAAACAGTTCCTGTACAGAGACCGCTATCTCGTGCGGGATCGTGCACATCGAACTGAGGATGTGGTCGTGATGCAAATCCTCTGCCCGATATCCGGATAGGAGGGAGATGACCTCCCCCCTTTTGCATCCTTTCTCCTCCATAGAAAAATCACACTAAAAAATGGTAGGGGTTTAGTTTTTCTTCATTGCTGCGTTCAGCAAAATCTGTTTTTCGGTCCGTGCGACCGTCTCTCTGATCTTCTGGATCGCGTCGATGTTCGCTGAAACACTTGCGATACCCTGATTCACGAGCCATTTCACAAACTTCGGGTCGGAACCTGCCTGACCGCAGATCGAACACTCCACACCTGCTGCTCTGCACTGTTCGATACAGGATGAGATCAGACGGAGAACTGCCGGGTGTTCGGGTTCGTACATCTCGCCGATCAGACCATTGTTTCGGTCGACCGCGAGCGTGTACTGGACCAGGTCGTTTGTTCCAAAGGAGCAGAAGTCGACACCTGCTTTGAGGAACTCATCGATGATGATCGCCGATGCGGGGACCTCGACCATGATACCAAGATCCATGTTTTCCACATCAAGACCCCATGCACGGAACGCCTCTTTTGCATCAAGGAATTCACGTGGGTGCTGAACGAGAGGGAACATGATACCAAGGTTGTGGTAGCCCTCTTCCCAGAGGCGGCGGAATGCTTCTGCCTGCATCTTGAACTGCTCCCTCTGGCGAAGGTCACGGCGGATCCCGCGGAAACCGAGCATTGGGTTGTGTTCATGAGGTTCGTCCTCGCCGCCTTCCATATTCAAGAACTCATCGGTCGGGGCATCAAGTGTTCTGACCCAGACCGATTTGTTGCGGAACGCGTCAAGAACGGTTCTGATACCGTCCATAAGCTCGTTGATGAACTGTTCCTGTTTGTCGTGTTTGATGTACCAGGAAGGGGTTTTGTTCATCTCGGCGATGAGGTGTTCGATGCGGAGAAGTCCAACGCCATCTGCTCCGGTAGCTGCAGCTCGAGCTGCGGCTTCCGGCATAGATACGTTGACCTTAACTGAGGTCGCGGTGATGATGGGTGAAGAGACTATTACCTGACCTTTGGGTGAGGCGGCCGACTCTTCGGCAACTACAACGTTACCCTCATAAATGATACCCTTTTCTCCATCGATCGTGACGATCTGTCCTTCTTTTAAGAGTGAGGTCGCCTGTTTGGTTCCAACGACCGCGGGTGTTCCAAGTTCTCGGGAAACGATCGCGGCATGGCAGGTCATTCCGCCTTCATCAGTGATGATACCAACGACTCTTTTCATTGCCGGGACCATGTCAGGGTTCGTCATGGTCGTGACCATGATGTCTCCCTCCTGAACTCTGTTGGTCTCCTTCACATCGTGGACGATGATGACCCTTCCTGAGGCAATCCCCGGGGATGCTCCGTATCCCTGGAGGATGATCGTGTTTGCGTGGGATGAAGTGGGGCTTCTGGTTTTGGTGAAGTCTTTCTGGATCGTGGTGATCGGGCGGGACTGAAGGATATAGATCGTATCTCCAACAACTCCCCATTCAATATCCTGAGCACTCTTGTAATGCTCTTCGGATTTTATTGCAAACTCGGCAAGCTTGATAATAAGTTTGTCTGTAAGCACCTGAATGTTCTGTCTCTCTTTTGGGACCGGAGATACTTTGGTTCCTTTGTCTCCGTCGGGAATGATCTCAACGGATTTTGTGGCGATGGTCTTCTGAATGATCTTCCGGCTTTTTCTGTCATAGACATAGTTGTCGGGAGAGACCGTTCCTGAAAC
>DALTVX010000018.1 GCA_029987395.1 Methanocorpusculum sp.
GAAATTATGGGCCCGTGGGTGATCGGGGGTCACTGCCTGTCCCATATCGATGAGAATAAGTCCGTCAGGACCTGTGAGGATGTTGTACTCCGAAAGGTCACCGTGAACGAGCCGTGCTTTTTGATAGAGATCACGGATCATACCAATCGTTTCCTCGTATCCTTCTGCCGGAGTTCCGGGAAGACGAAGCCGCATCTGGGGATAAGGAATGCTCCCTTTCCCAAGAAACTCCATGACGAGGATGTTTCTGTCAAAAGCATACGGGGTCGGGCATGGGATCCCAGCTTCTCGTGTTCGTGAAAGGTTACTGTACTCTTTTTTCGTCCAGGCAAAGACGATATCTTTGTGGGTCCTGCGGATCCCTTCAAATCTTGGATCGCCGAGAATGTACTCACTCATCGCGGTGAAATTACCGGTCCTGATACGATAGATCTTGACGGCGGCAGAGATCTCTTCACCTGCATCGTCGAGTTTTCCTGCAAGGAAGACGTTTGCCTCCTTCCCTGTGGAGATGGATCCTCCCATCGAACTGATGATTTTTTTGTTGACGAGTTTGTACAATGCTAAAAGAGTGACTTCGTCAAAGACTTCACCGGTGACTTTTCGGTTATCGGCTTCTTTGATCCTTATCCCGAACTCGGAGAGTTTGCGGTCGAGATACTCGATCCTGCTGTCCTGATCCTGGTGGTGATCGGCTGAAGATGCAGATCTTGGCGGTGAGCGGTTTTTTGATTTGGGAATTTTTGCGGGGGACATGGTGGGGTTGATGTGATTTCAGCTGTGCTGTTATGGTATATGTTTCTTTTATTGGGTATTAGTTTTTGGGGAGAGGGCTGATTTCAATGTTTAGGTGACGTATCTGTATTGATCAGCTCAAAAATTATGCTTCCTCACCACTCCAGAACCAGTCCGACGCCGACCTCATGAATAGGAAGTTCGTAATGGATCGCTGCTTTTACCGCAAACGATGTGCAGTGGCATGGATATAGATCTGTTATATTGTTTTGTTTGAGATATTGGATCGTTTTTTCTGCACGTGCATCGACTTTTTTCATATGCCAACCGCCGATGATCCCAAGAACGGGTTTGTTAAACAGTTCTTTCGCATAGGCACAGATGTTACAGATCCCGGAATGTGAACATCCGGTGATAACATAGATCCCGGACTTTTTTTCATAAACAAGTGCAGAATCCTCTAAGATAAAGTCAGGTACATAGCCATTGGATGTTTTTCGCGTGTCCATCTTTGGTCTTTGTTCAAACTCCTGAGTGATCGGGATCTCGCCAAGGAAAGTGATGTTTTGGCTTATCATTACCGGGTTCTTGGAAAGATGCAGGCAGGATCTTTCTCGAAGCGTTTCTTCGGAGATAGGTGAACCTGTCAGAAGATCGCCTCTGCGTTTTTCGGCAAATGTATCAGGGTGGGCAAGTATCTCTAATAATGAGGTTTCGAACTCTTCCAGCAGATGCGGCAGACCTCCGGTGTGGTCGTCGTGTCCGTGGGAGAGCACGACCTTTGTCAGATTTCCAAGGTCGATCCCAAGTTTTTTTGCATTCCTGATGAAGAGGTTAGAATAGCCTGTATCAAACAGGATCTTCTCGAATCCGTCCTCAATATAAAAGCAAAGACCCGGCTCTCCGTAAAAATATTTGTCGATATATGTGTTGTTGTCTACAAGTACTGTGAGTTTCATTGTTGTTACCAAGGTTTTTTTCCATCGAGCCAGCCGTTTTTCTTCCAGTGTGCTACATCGGATTCAGTAAATCCGTGTTTTTTCTGAACGAACCTCATCATATAAAAGCGCATTTTGACTTTGAGAGACGGCTCCGCTCCTTGCTGCCGCAGAATTTTTTGGGAGGTCTTTTTCACTTCCAGTGAAATGGCCGCTTTTGTCTTTTCGTTGACGTTTTCCCAGCTTGATGCCCGAACCGATTTTTCGAAGGTGTAGGTTCTGGCAACTCCCCACCAGTCAAAAGAATCTTTGAGATCTTTTGTCGCGTTCTGCATCCCGCCTCCTGCTGCCGTAGTAATGATCAGTGCCTGTTTCTGGAAATAATCCGCTTCCGGCTTATGAACCATCCACTGATAACCAAAGTGATCCAGAAGGGTCTTGACCTGACCTGGGACGTGATAGACATACACGGGAGCTGTGAAGATGATCAGATCCGCATTTTGCATCGAGTCGGCGATCGGCTGGATATAGTTGTAGTGAGGGCATTTTGTGTGGTCGGAAAAGCAAGAATAGCATCCGGTACAAAATTCAGGCATGTCTTTAGGCAGGTGGAACTCGGTGACGACATCTCCGCGGGCGAGTTCTGCAATGAACTGCTGGGCGATATTATACGTACTTGACTGTTCTTTTCGTCCGGTTCCGTAGATTACAGTTATTTTCATTGCTTTAAGACCATCAAAAAATTAGTTTTTATAGCTCTGCACATACGCATATGCGTCTGCGAGAATTTCTCCAAGAGAATCGCCGCATGCCGCCTTCAGATCCATCGCGTGGACCTTTCCGCCGGAATACGCTGCTTCGAGTTCTGCATAGTTCTGGAACTCAAGGTCCCCGCCGAACTTTTCCGGCCGGCGGATCGCGACCGTGTCCATTCTTGGGAACACATTGTACTGGAAGATCTGGAGGATCGGGTTGCCTTCCGTCTCTGGCGGGCAGAATGCCTTCTTCATCTTCTTCTTGATATCTTCAGGGGAATCAGCGACCGAGATCACATTCCCTTTCGAGGATGACATCTTTTCACCGTCAAGACCGTTGACGATCGGTGTGTGGATACATACCGGCGGTTTGTATCCAAGGGTCGGCAGATGTTCGCGTGCGAGCATGTGGATCTTTCTCTGGTCGATCCCTCCAACCGCGGCATCAACGTTCAGCGTCGGCATGTCGACGACCTGCATGACCGGGTAGATCATCTGGGAGACCATCGGGTTGTCCATCGCACGGCCGACCTCATCCATACTGCGGGTCGCACGATTCAGGGTGATCTGCTGACAGAGAGTCAAGACCTCGGTCTGGTACTTCGGGGTGAGCTGAACGTCCGTTCCGAGAACAAACTCAGCGCCTTTGAGGCCGACTGCCTCGATACAGGCTTTGTTGTAGTCGGCGAGCTCTTTGATCTGCTCAAACGTTCCTTTTCTGTTCAGATAGGCATGCAGATTTGCGATCAAGACCACGACATCAAACCCTGCTGCTTTCATATCCATCAGTTTATTGATGGTCACCAGGTGACCGAGGTGAATCTCGCCGCTTGGTTCATAGCCGGTATAGACCCGTTTTGTTGGTTTGTTCAACAAAACTCTGAGTTCGTCTTCGGTGACGATCTCAGCCGTATTACGGGTGACGAGTTCGTATGCGTCCATATCCCGATATGTTGTCTGTGAAATACTATTAAAGGATGTGTGACAGTGTGTGGACCGGGATACTGTCTAACATATAGACAGGTAAAAAAGAGGGGTGTTTATTGGAAGAGTGTCATCTTCCGAACTTTGAACCGGATACGGCGATCGTGATGATCAGGACGACGAGTCCTGCGACGATCTTGTCCAGCACTGAGGGTGCGTATTTCATACTGAATTATTATGATTATTCCGTCATAAATGCGGCGTTAACTACAAAAATTTTGTTAGTTATCGAATTATTCGAAAAAACCTGGTGAAAAATATGCCCTGGTGCTGTATTATGTTTCCATCACGATGCGTTCGCCGCCGGTCACTTCTCCACGCTCCATGCTGAAATACGCATCATTGGCATCCGGGCTGAGCGAGTAGTACGAGTTCCCTCCCTCTTTCCCCTCGGTAAGTAATCGATCGTCGAAATTCTTCAGATGAAAATACACGGTGTCCGGAGATTTGCCGATGATCCCGGCGATCTCGTGACGTGTCAGGTTTGGATGTAGATATAATGTTTTGAAAATCAAGCCGGTGGTTTCATTTTCCAGAATGCTGTATATGACCGGTTCTAAAGATTCCTGATCGATCGGGTGTGCAGAATAGTACGTTCTTCCGTTTACCTCGGCTGCAAATATCTTCTGCTCGTTTTGGAGTCGGTGAAGCTGATAGGCAACGGATCCACGGGAACTTTCCACCCCGTCAACGATCTGTTTTTGCGAGCAGAATTTGTGCTGCCGAATGTAGGCGAGGATCTTTGCCGGCGTTGAGTCCGGGTTTTTTTCGGGAGATCTGCGGCGGCAGAAGACGGCGAAGGTACCGCAGACACCAAAGATCGTAGTAAGAAGCGGAATCATCATTGTTCTGGTCATGTTTCCAAGAGGCGTTGGTTCAAAGAAATCAAAGTATGAGCCGATGTAGACGGGAAGTACGGTTTTCCAGTAAACAAAGTTCAGCCATCCGGTAATTGTTACTCCCTCAATTCCGTCATCGACAGGAACTATCTCATAGTCGATCGGGGTTATTACCAAGTCATCTTCGGCAGGGTAAGTGTAATAGAAGTCAAAGGCGCTTACTGGTCCACATACACCTGCAAGTACGCAGAGGAGCACAACCCATAGGAAAAAGTGAATTTTGAGTTTAAACGGCATTGAAATGCAAAGTATATGGCTGAGTACCGCTCACCGATGCTCCATTAATGTAGATTGTCCATTGGCCTTCTGCAATATTTCCGTTTATGGCAAGGGGAATCACTCCATTCGTTATTCCATCAAATGAATCGTAATATGGTCCATAGGAAGATCCATCTGGTTTGGTTATCACCATGTAGAGAGTATTTTGTGTATTTCCCCACGAGAGAGCAATCTCAATTCTTGTTTTACCGGTAGGAAGGAGATATGAGTGACTCTTCCATTCTCCTTGGGTAATAGTATCGTAGAGCGGCGGAGCTTTGCTGCTATCGGTAAACTTGTACCAGGGAGTTATCGTATACTTTGCGGCATTATCAGAAAAATCAGCTGCACCCGCAGGCATTACACAGCATGCGGTCAAAAGGAGCATGCCAATCAAAAGAATCTGTATCTTCATACATTGGTATGTTCTGTTGTTTCTTTGTTATAAATACATTGAGCCTAGTATCCAATTCTTCCTCTTTCCCTTTACCTCTTGAATACATGCATTGGAGTCTAGGCTCAATGTATTGATAATAGATGAGGGAGAAAGGGTAGTTTTGGTGGTGGTGTAAAAGCCATCATCATCGAAGAAATGCAAGAGGATATGAAAAATGAAACAGATTATGAAATTAATTCCAATTCTCATCTGTATATTCAGTACTTCGCCACCCCCTTTCATTTCCTCCTCCAAATCCTTATCACCTTCACCTCTAGAACTGGTTTGAATATGCTCACCACCTCTGCCCAAATGAACCCCATAAACATCTGAAACCGAAACCTCTTTTCCTCTATCACCCTTGGCCCTCTCCTCTGTTGAGCAAAATATCTTGCCTGCAGCACAACCCAAATATTCTTCAGCATCAGAGCAATTATCATATAAAAATATCTCAATGTTGCATTTTTTGACGATGTTCTGCATTTAACCTGATTCCTAATGCGATATGATGACTCGATGGCAAATCGTCTCTTATAGGTGTTGGATATTTTCCTCGGCTTCCAGTTTTTCACTCCATACACTATATATCCCAGATTCTGGCAACCGTGACTTTTCTTCATCCCCCTGACTTTTCTTCCTTTAATGTATTTCACATCAATGAGGATATCGACCTCAAGCGATTGTTCCGCATTGTGCATTTCATAGGTTTCCCATCGATATTTTCTTCCCTGAAGAAGCATTTTGAGGTCATTACCCTGTTTTTTGACGGGAACAATATAGGGGATCTCTTCTTGCTGAAGGAAGGAGAACAGGGCAATGGAGTAAAACCCTCTGTCCAAACAGAGAACAGTTATGCCAATACCAAGATCATGGATGGTCTGTACACATTGTTTCACATAATCCAGCTGAGATACTCCTTTCTGTACAGGGTAGACGGCAAGGGTCAACCGGGTATTCTTGGTTATGATATAGAGGGAAATGTAGGCATAGAAGGTGTGGGTTGATTTCTTTGTCTGCCCGGAAATGACGTTTATCTGGTTTGTTTCGTCTATCTCTCCATAGTATGGATCATTGGTAATGTCAATAGCAAATTCATAGGATTGACCAGGGACGAGGAGATCCTTTGTATGGTGAGTGAGAATAGCAGTATTTTTCCGTACCAGTTCTGTCATACTGAGTTTTTTCAGATATCGGCGGATGGTAGTTTCCGAGGGGACATTTGCCAAAAGTGAGGGGAGAGAATGAATGGAGGCACACCGGGATGACATGCCAAGTAAGGAGTGATACACGGTCTCAGCAGAATAGGAACAGGAAGGGTGAAGGGACAGGTCAAGCGAGCTTTGAAGTGAGGTGACACAGAGAGCGATACATTCATCAGATTTGAGGGTTAATTGTCTATCGCAGGAAGATAAAAGAGGATTTTGCATACCACTTTTCCTGCATACTATATATATGCTCTGTTTTGTGTCAGTCTGATTGAAGGTTAGTTAGACGAGATGGGGGTGGCGAAGTACTGATATTAGTGATGAGTATGATGTTCGTTTCAGCAGTATCTGCAAATTCAGTTAATTCCGAATTAAATTCAGATACAGTTTTTGTAAATGAAGCATTATCATGTACAAATACTCAGACAAACTCACCTGATGTCTTTTCTTCACCTGAAAATTTCATTACGTATTTGAAATCTTTCGATGGGAAATATGAAAATGTCTTAAATCAGTATTCTTCATTATCAGAGGAGCAACAGAAAATCTTTTTGGAAAAATTAAAGAATTTTGAAGATATAGAGGTCTCTATTCAAAAAGTACCAGTTACCTCAACTAAATCCTCTGAA
>DALTVX010000019.1 GCA_029987395.1 Methanocorpusculum sp.
CAACGCTGCACCCCCCTTTTATTGTTTTACGATGTTTTGTATTTTGTGTTTTTTTGTTTATGAGTGTTAGCTATGTTTTTTTGTTTCTTCTTTGTTTTATCCGGGTACCGTGAGGTATCCTGTATACATCAAAGAAGAAAATAAAAAATAGATGAAATTTTTCTTATTGGCTATCGTATACTTTCCATTCTCGTTTCGCTCGTAGAACAGATCATGCTGCCACTTAAGTGTTTGATTCGTGGGGTCATACCAAGTCCCACTAATGTCATCTTTTTTAGTATTCATCAGGCACATTGTATACAAATATTCAGATATTAATACATTTCTCACTCACTTATTTTTGTTATGGTGAGGTAATTAAAATGATCTGTATGAAATTATTTGCATTTTTTAACGACAATTTATAATAACTATTAATATTTTTGTAGTTAAAGCCAGCTTTATAGTCTTTAACATCTAATGATATAGTATGAAGAACAAAGCAATCGTGTTCATCGCTCTGGTAATAATCGGGGCGGTAGTATTTGCATCTGGATGTATCAGCCCTGATACCAAAGCACCAAATGGAGACTGGACCCTAAGTGGTTTAGGTCCTGATAATACCGCAACAAATGGGATTATCTCCATTGAAATCACCGACTCAAAGATTTCCGGCAACAGTGGTGTAAATCTCTATTTTGGTTCTATCTCCTTTGATTCCCAAGGAAAACTTACCATTAGCGACATTGGCTCTACTAAAATGAGTGGTCCAGATCATCTGATGACACAGGAGCAGGAGTACTACAATGCGCTCAATAACGTAACGGGTTACAAGATCGTTGACGGAACTCTTAAGTTCACCGACAAATCTGAAAATGTGATTCTCACCTTCAAAGAAACTTCGCCGATATTCGGTCAGTGGCTCCTTGCTTCCGATACTAATGTCACCATCAACTTTAATGCTGACGGTTCATTAGGCGGACAGGCTCCGGTCAACGTCTACGGCGGATCGTACACGATATCTGGAAACACTTTGTCAGTTGGCGATGATCTCATCTCCACGATGATGGCAGGAACCGAAGAGGAAATGCAGGCCGAGTTTGCATATTATAATGCGCTAACCAAATCCTCTACTTTCTCGATCATCGACTCGAATCTTGTCATCACAGATGAAGACGGAAAAGAGTTGCTGGTTTTTATCCAAGCATAAAACAAATCCTTTTTTAATCGTTTAACTGTAAAAAAATAAAGTGCTGAAGATCAATAGAAAAATCTTCACTCGTTTTGTTTCGATCTGCATGCGTGGCATGCAATGAACTCTCGAATGAGATGCGCTGCGACCATAGCCGTTTGCCCTGCATCATTTGGGAGGACTTCAACGTAATCAAATCCGACCGCATTCTTTGCAAGAGTTCGGATAACGTCGCGGATGTCAGCTGGTGTCAGTCCAAACGGTTCAGGAGTACCAAGGCCAGGTGTTAGGCAGCAGTCAATCGAGTCTGCATCTATAGAAAGATACAGTGGATCAACTCCAATCAGTTCTGAAACTTCTTTCAGAATCGATTGGATGCCCCTGCTTCTGATTTCATCAGCTGTGTAGAGATGATACTTCTCTCTTGCATGAGCAAACTCTTCTCTTGCACCACTCCGCGCTCCGATGATGATGATATTTTGCGTGATCTCGCTCACACGAGCCGTCACACAATCATGATTGTATGCGGATCCCCGATATTCATCCTGCATATCCAGGTGGGCATCGCAGACAACATACCACTTAGGAGAAAGGGCTCGTACAGCACCGATCGTAACAGAGTGTTCCCCGCCGATCATGATGGGGATCTTACCGTCTTTCCTAAGATCCCCGACAACATCTTGCACCTGATCTACCACAAGGTCAGGCAAACACTCTGCATACATGTCTCCCATGTCATGAAACGGAATCTCGGGAAGTTCAATGTCATTATATGGATCGTAGGTCTCGATATTGTATGATGCCTGACGGATCGCTGCTGGTGCATCCCGGCAACCAGCCTTGAAAGAGGTCGTTCCATCAAAAGGAACGCCAAATATTGCATATGATGCGTCTGAATATTCAGTTTCTGCATCAGCAAAAAGTGTGTTAGAAAAAGACTGCATAGATGGGGTATTGTGCAGTCTTAGAGGTCAAGCTTACGCTTGCCCATTGATTCGATGTAGGGAACTTCCTGTGCTGGTTTAAAGGTTTCAAGAATCTTGTCGTCTTCTACCGTGAGTTCAAAGTTATTGAAGTCTTTCATATCCATGAATGTGACAACGTTTCCTACGATCGTGAGGATCTGTCCTGATTTTCTCTCAACGATCGGTGCATAGACCGTAGCAGAGGTTGGGGAGACAACTGATCGTTTTGCGCCATCAAAAAGCCCAACAACGTCTAATCTTGCCTTTGCTGCTCCGTGCTTTCCTGGTTTGGAGATGGAGATGCTCTGAATTTTGCATGGCTCGTCCTCAACAACGACGTAACGGCCTTCTTTAAGTTTTCCAACTTCAGTCTGTTCCTTCATAGTATATCTCCTAAGTATGGGGGGTAATTCCTTATGAGTGTTACGGCACTAATGTGTGAGCAAGTATTCATGAGGATATCCCGCCAATAGAATAATCTATTATGGATCCAGCCGAGTTTCTATCTGTATGTGATACGGTCGCCCCTATGGTTGAGGAAGCATTGGCTCCTCTCATCGGTACCGAGTATGGTGCTGAAGAGCTCTGTATGGGTGCGGACAATACGCCGACCGAACGTCTCGATAAAATCGCTGAGGATATTATTCTCGCTGTGTTTAGATCACGAAAAGTGTGCAGGGCTCTTATCTCAGAGGAGGCAGGTATGGTTTTGGATATTGGCGGGGAGTCAGGTATTGCCTACCTAGATCCGGTTGACGGCTCCTTCAATGCAAGCGTCGGAATCCCATTTTATGCACTCTCCATTGGGCTCTCAGACGGCGAAAGAATGGTTGCCGGATATGTACGGAATCTTGCGAATGGTGAAACATTCACAGCTATCCGAGGTAAAGGCGCTTTTCTCAACGGAAAACCGATCTGCATTTCGAAAAAAACCGAGATGAATACTTCGGCTGTAAGTATCTATGCTCGTGTTCCAGATCTGATCACTCTGCTCGAAAAGGGATTTCGTACCCGCAGGGGGCGAAAATTCGGTGCTTCTGCGATCGAGCTGTGTTATGTTGCCTGTGGAAGACTCGAAGGGTTTCTTGATCTTCGAAATACTCTTAGGATCACCGACGCGGCTGCGGGAATCCTCATATGCGAGGAGGCAGGGGGAATCGTTACTTTGCCCGATGGATCTCCAGTCTGCTTCCCAAATGATGTATGCTCGGGTCAGCCTCTTCTTGCGGCAAATCCTGCTATCCATAAAAAGATATCAGATATTGTGAGGTTGAAATGAGAATTTGTATAGTATCTCGGATCGATATTAAAGAACCAATCGAACTTGCCCAGTCGATTGGGTGGATGCTTCGTGATCTGGGACACGATGTCATGTATGAAGAGTCGGTCGCAGCAGAACTTGGATATTCTCCAGTTTCGCTCTCGAAGGATTTTTCGGCAGATCTGATAATAATACTCGGTGGAGATGGCAGTGTACTTCGTACCATCAGAATGCTGGAGAAGCAGGTTCCTGTCGTTGGGATCAATCAAGGTCTGGTCGGATTCCTCACAGACATTGATAGAGATAAAGCCGAAGAGATCTTGACCTCGCTTTCACTACCACTCCCGCTTGATCCCAGAATGCGAATATCTATCGAATATAATGGGACCTTTGTTGGCTCAGCTTTGAATTAGGCGGTCATTGTTACTTCCCGTCCGGCAAAAATACTAAAGTTCGTGGTTTTCGTCAATGGAAAACAGATCGATGAGTTCCGTGCTGATGGGCTGATAGTTGGAACGCCTACGGGTTCTACTGCGTATGCAATGAGCGCAGGAGGCCCTATTGTAGACTCGACGATAGAAGCTATGCTTTTGGTCCCTCTTGCACCCTATATGCTGTCTTCACGCCCATATCTTATCAACTCGAAGAGCGAGGTGGAGATCCGATTGATTTCAGTCAAGCCTGCGCTTCTTGTGATCGATGGTCAGGATCAATATGAAATTGGAGAAAATGCTACATTGATCATACGTAAATCTTTGGAACCTGCTCTCTTTGTTGATGTTGGTAGAGGATTTTTCGATAAGGTTGAGCAAAAACTACGCCTTCTATAAGTGTTTTTAAATAATCGAATGACCTATTTTACCTCATGACAGATTATGCACAAATTTCAGCGACCCTTAAGGAGGCTCTCCACCTTACTGGTTCGCCTGTCGCCATAAAATTGGTATCATCAGCGGATAAAATCCCAGAAGGCATCACTGAAATCGAAGAAACTGTTCGTCACTGCCGGATGGTTTCACTCGCACGGGAAGGAAAGGTCTTCTATGCTACCGACTCCAAGCAGCAGTGCGGTGGTGGCGCCTGGGTTCTAGGTCTCCGTGAAATTGGCCCATCCATGAAGTCAGGAGAGCATTACTTAAAGTTGGGAAAATATAGTTCGCTTGGCGCAAGCAAAAGAACGGTCTACAACGTCCCATCTCTTCCACAGGAAACCTATGCTGTCGTTTATGCTCCCTTAGAAAAAGTGAACTTCATTCCCGACGTTGTCATCATCTTTGCCAACCCATTCTCGATGTTGAAGCTTGCCCAGTCCACACTTTTCAGACTTGGTGGAAGAATTTACCCTGAATTTTCAGGTATTCAGTCCATATGTTCGGATGCAACGGCATATGTTATGCTGAACGGAGAGCCGAATTTCTCTCTTGGGTGTGATGGTTCCAGGAAGTTCTCCGGTATTGGGGACGATGAGATGGTTGCAGGTTTGCCGGCCGAGAGGTTGGAGGAACTTGCAGCAACTGTTCTGTCGGTTACCGCCGCACCAGGCTCAAAAAAATAATTTCTCCTTTTTTTACCACAGACCAGTGACCCATCCGTAAATGCCGTAAACCACACAACCAATCGCAACAAGCATCAGAACAATATACATTAGACTTGGTTTTTTATTTTCATCCGCATCCATACAACCATGTTGTTTTTTAGAGAATATAAGGTTCCCGCAGAGCAAACTATTAAACGGCTGAAACAAATTATTAAGACGATGATTCATATTCGACGAGATGTCTGCGGATACTGCGGTGCGTGTGTTTCCGTTTGTCCGAGAGGAGCCCTCGAACTAATAGATGCATATCTGACAGTTGATGAGACCCTCTGTAAAAGTAAATGTAAGATCTGTTATACCGTTTGCCCGCTTGGCGCCATTGAGGTGCAGGAAAAATGAAGGAAGCATACGATGTTTTGGTTGTTGGCGGGGGTCCTGGTGGAGCTCTAGCTGCAAAAACCGCCGCTGAACATGGCCTATCCGTTCTTCTCATCGAAAAACGTCCGGCAATAGGGGTGCCTGTTCGCTGCGCAGAAGGGATCGGTAAGGCGGCGCTTCATGAGTTCATTGATCCTGACCCGAAATGGGTTGTTGCCAATCTTGACAAAGCTGTTCTCGTTGGACCTGATGGTACGAAATTTACCATTGGCGATAAGCATTCTGGAGGTAAAGTTGGGTATGTTCTCGACAGAAAAATCTTCGATCGTGAGCTGGTCTGGCGGGCAGCCGAGGCCGGAGCTGAGATCCAGGTCCACGCACGTGCCTCCGCCCCGATCATGATCGACGGCAAAGTTTGTGGCGCCGTGATCCACCAGCATGGAAAAACCTATGAGGTCCGCGCAAAAGTCATTATTGCGGCGGATGGCGTTGAGTCGAAGTTTTCCAAATGGGCTGGCATCAACACAACTGTTCCCCTTTCAGAGCTGGAGACATGTGTCCAGTATGTCGTGAACGATATCGATATTGATGAGAGAGCGAATATGTTTTATATCTCTTATGAAAATGCTCCATGGGGTTACATATGGGTTTTCCCGAAGGGTCACCGGTGTGCAAACATTGGTATCGGTATTGCCGGCACAAAATCAGGAGAGGGTCACCGTGCCAAGGATTATCTCGATTCGTTCATGGCGCGCGAGTTTCCGAATGGAAAGATTACTGAATTGGTCATTGGTGGTGTATCTGCATGCAAACCATTGGATTGTACAGTCGCTGATAATTTAATCATCGTCGGAGATGCCGCACGTCTTTCCGATCCTATCACGGGAGGGGGGATATATAATGCCATGTACACCGGAAAACTTGCCGCAGATGTTGCTGCCGCAGCCCTCAAAAAAGGCGACACCTCCAAAAAGGCGCTGATGGTATATGATGAGACCTGGCGTGAAGGGAAGCTTGGTCGTGCACTTGCGAGAAACTATGCGGTAAAAGAGGCTTTCATCAAAATGGATGATGCAAAGTTCAACTCCATCGTCCATTCGATGAGTGATCTTTCTCTTGATGAGATCACGGTAAAATCACTTGTTATTGCGATATTCAAGGCAAACCCCTGGCTTGCCCTTGAGTTGCCCAGATTACTTCTTACCCTATAATATTTTTTTTATGTCCAGAAGATCTCTGGCATATCCCTTGGCGGAATAGTTTTGAATGTATATCTTGGATGGCCTGTAAGCAGAGCAAACTGTGCTTTGTATCCGTCAGGAATACCAAGGATCTTTTGCAGCTGGGGAAACGCTCCAAGAAGGATCATGACAAATCCGGCCCAGCAGGTACCAAGTCCAATCGACGGGGCATAGATGTCTGCATAGGTAAGAGAGATAATGCTGTCTACAAGGCCTAAATTTTCTTTTGGATCCGTAACTGCGATAAGAAGCGCCGGCGCATTTCTGCAGACAACATCATTACCCGCATCCAGTTTTTTCAACAGTCCGGCTGCCAGGTTATACATGCGATTATCCTGCGGGACATGTCTCAGGAATTCAGCAGAGGCGGTGACAAATTTCTTCACCTTTTCCGGATCGTTTATGACGACCCATTTGACTGGGTGAATATTGCATCCGGATGGTGCATGGGCCGTTATTCTGATAAGTTCTTCGACTTCTTCATTTGTGACGGGAGCATCTTTCCAGTTACGTATCGACCGACGCGTTTTGAGATGGCGTGCAAGAATGATCGGGTCTGCGACCCCCGCCTCTTCTGGTTCAGTTTCCAGGCTCATGGCGCCGGTTGGGCAGACTGATATGCAATGTCCGCACGATATGCACTCCGGACCTGGGTGAACGACTGGTGATGCCTCTATATCACGCTCTATAATGTTATTTGGACAGACGTTGACACACGCTCCGCAGGTCGTGCAGATCCCATAATTAATTTTGATGCTATCAGCAAGATTGCTCATAACCTAGTATTGTGCGTGTGATAAAAAAAGTGTGTGGTCAGATATTCTCAGCGACATCGATAAAGACATCGGCCTTGGAAACTTTTCTGAAAAGTTTCAGTATCCACTTCTCCTTCCACGCATAGTTGAAACTACCTCCAGATGCATTTGGGTGACCGCCTCCGCCGAACTGTTTTGCAATGATGTGGCTGATTTCTGGAACACTGCGCAGGGAAAACTTTCCATTGTCAAAGACAAGGAGCTCCATATCAGTTCCAAGTTGTTTGCGTGCTTCAGCAGAGGTTTCGCTTGGGTAACCGTAGGCCGGCATAACTGCGATTGTGTATTTTCCTCGATAAA
This sequence comes from Methanocorpusculum sp., assembly GCA_029987395.1. Classification (GTDB taxonomy): domain Archaea; phylum Halobacteriota; class Methanomicrobia; order Methanomicrobiales; family Methanocorpusculaceae; genus Methanocorpusculum. The sequence goes on from DALTVX010000019.1 coordinate 7,669, forward strand.
TTTTTGCCGCCTTTATGCTCTTTTTCATGCACTTATTTTTGTCATGCTCAATTTTTTCGAAGATGCTGGTGATCTCGTCGTCGATGATGATGCCCTGTGTGAGTTTGTCCCTAACGAGTTTGAGATTCTCATGCTTTGAGGTGACTATGCCGAGTTTTGCGGATCTTGGATCCTGATGTTTCCACAGATCATAATCGCACACCACACTCGCGACCTCGCGTGCACTTTTGTTGTCTTTCGCAATAGCCAAGGCTACGACCCCAGTTGCACACTTTGTTGTATCAACGATAAGGGTCTGAACAAACGGCGCGATTTTTTTCTTTTCAGCTTCGGTCCATTTGTGGTGGTCATACCATTGGATCACCCATCCGGCCGCGTGGGCTTTTCGGATCTGATCTTCGATCCCGTTCTGATATCCCAGATCGCTGATGATAAGAGTATCTCCTTTCCCATTACATCCGCTGACCTGCGCTGTAAACCACGGGAATTTTCCAACCGAGGAGAATAATGTCAGGATCTCATTGCCGAAAGTCATTCGGCAAATTGCATCAGATCCGGCGGCGTCTAAGTCATTATGTGTCAAATGAACGATATTTGTAGTTCGTCCAACGATTTTTTCCTGTAGGGTCTGTTTATTGGTTTTATCTTTTGAACGCGAATTTTTGACCATTATGTATTTGTTCGTTTTTGGAATGGATAAGCTGTTTGAGAGGCCCAATCAGATTGTTATAAATAGTTATTATACTAACATTAGTTACGCAAGAGCCTTTATAGCTCAGTCGGGAGAGCGCTAGACTGAAGATCTAGTTGTCGCCGGTTCAATTCCGGCTGAAGGCATCTACCCCTTTGGGTAGTAATTCCCTAAGATCAAAAGTCCTTATTTTGAGTGTGTTTTGTCTCGTTTTTCTCACCTTACCGACGTGTTAACGCCTTTTGAATTTGGGACAAGCCCAGACATACAAACCCTTGCCCACTAAGAAATAATCGGCTCTCGAGGCGTTAGCGAGGTCTAAAAAAGAGAGGAATTGTTTCACTCTTCTACTGAAAAGATGCGGGTAAGAGTAACGATCCGGGGTTTACTTTGACGTTGGGTAATGCTGAAATAGTCCCTGTTGATAGGGATCCCACCGTGCTGGTTAACATATGCGAATACTTCGGGGGTACATTCAAGAATGAGACAATCTTCGAGGGCGTCGCCAGGCCGATTCTCGCCCAGATATTTGTAGGCGGCACGTTTCGCTTCGTTACCCGTTCGACCGAGGCCATATATCGTCGTGGCATCACGCGGGATAACACACATATACTCTTTCGAATGCGCTATATCCAGCAGATCCAAAATGACGTTGTCCAAACTCATTTTACGCCCAGTAACCACGTCGATGGAAAGTTTATACTTGTTTAGCCGTTGAAAAGTATCTGAAGACACCTCTATCGATTTCTGGTTTAGTATCATACTAGTTATTTATAGAACTCGTATATTATCTATACCTCATCTTCCTAGTGCATTTCATCTACGTTATACACGTAACAAATCATTATCTCTATTTTTCATATCACGAATGCGGTCGATAACGTTCGTCCTTGTTCGGCTGTCCTCATCAAAAACGAACAATTATCAATCTTGTGTTCCCATCTCTGCATATATAATTCAGGAGACAATCATGACGGAACCAATGGATCAATTTATGCGGGCGGCTTATGCGGAGGCATTGATCGGGCGAAGC
>DALTVX010000020.1 GCA_029987395.1 Methanocorpusculum sp.
AATGGTCCCGACTCCCGGATTCGAACCGGGGACATCGCGGTAGCCGCGCAGTACGCCCGCAGGCGTTAATTTCTTTCTACAGCCGCGCACTCTACCAGCTGAGTTAAGTCGGGATTGACTGCTTTATCTAGAAGGATTTGTAAAAATATAAACATACCGGTTTGAAAAACTCATCTCTAGAGAGCATCCTCTTAAATATCCAGAAAAACAAGAAAAATAAGAAGTATAGGTAGGGAAGAAATAATGAAAAATAATGAGGGATTTGCCGTAGTTGGCTGTACTAAATGCAGGCGGATGTTGGTCGCCGACCTCTCTTATGCCACAAAGACCTGCATATGCGGGAACAAACTCGATCTGTCGAAAACAAAATTGCTTGTAGTTTCCGGGTCAGCAGATGAAGCGGGCGAACTCCTCAGACAAATGCAGACAACGAAAAATTCAGGTTTCACCTCTGCAGACAGAATTGGATCATCATTCAAAAAAGAAGATTAGTCAAAGGGCACTGCTTCAAGAGTTGAGGCAAGTTCCCATATCCTTGTTCTAGCGTGGATCGGCATATTTGAGTCATTGCTGACCTCATCGATCATCGAAAGAGCACTCGCAGCTCTTAGACCGATCGTCTTCTTCTCATCTTGAAGGACTTTCATCGTCTGATCAGCCACACGGCGAATATTTCGCGGAATGGTCGAATCTTCACTCATTGCATGCAGCATCATAATACATTGTTTGATCATATCTTCCGGATTTGCCATATTTAGCTCCCAACCCCAAAATGTGTAACTTATGTTAGACCTCGGCAAAAATAAAGACTCCCTTTATTCTTGAGAGATTATATACTCTGAAAACCAATCTGTAAACAAGAGAAAATCAAAAATGACAAAAAAACCCGAGGATATAATGACGGAGTATCTCTTAAACGGAGCGAAAATGCTCTCAGAACTCTGCCCAGTATGCGAGTCTCCCCTTTTTGAGGTGAAAGGAAAGAAGATGTGTGTGATCTGTGCTAATACCCAAAAAGAAGAGATAGCGCAACAGACCACCGCGGAAAACATACGAGTGATTGTGCCGAAGTATGCCGCTGCCGACCAGACCCCTGCCCCCTCCCGTGAAAACATCATAAACGGACTCGATGACCTTATTCTCCAGCTCTGTTCCCGTGCTGCAGCTGAAACAGAACCAGAACGCTGCCGCACCCTGATCGAATGCATTCGGACAGCCGCAGAAGCTAAAACTATACTCTCAAGATAATGAAAGTTGTAGGGGTTGTCGGGTATCCCGCAAGCGGGAAGGGCGAATTATCACTGATTGCCGCTGAAATGGGTATCCCAGTAGTCGTCATGGGGGACATGATCCGTAGAAAGGTCATTGAAGATGGGCTTACGTTAACGGATGAAAACATCGGAGCGGCCGCACGAAAACTTCGTGCTGAACTTGGAATGGACGCGGTAGCAATTTTAACTGCAGAGGAGGTCGGAAAACTCAACCCAAAGATCGTCGTCATCGACGGTATCAGAGGAGATGCCGAGGTCACCTACTTCAAATCTGTATTTAATGACTTCTCACTACTAGCGATCACATCCAGTTTCGAAACGCGCCTTCACAGAATGAAAAACAGGGGAAGAAGCGATGATACGACAACACCTGAGACACTTCATTCCCGCGACGTCCGGGAAGAGTCATTTGGACTTGGGCTTGCCGTCTCACTTGCAGACACACAAATCGAGAACGAGTCGACCCGCGAGAAGTTCATTGCACAGATTCAAAACTTTCTGGAGAGCCTAGTATGAAAATATTTTTTGCATCCTCATCGAAGGTATGGGAAGATCCAGCATGGGTCGCAGAAATCAGCGAGGTCGGATTCGACGGATGGGAGATTTCGGCCGATGGAAACTACCGATTGGATAAGCCTGAAACGTTCGCTGCAGTTAAGCGAGCAGTCGATCAAAACGGGCTGGATGTTTCCGTCCACGCGCCGTTCAGCGACCTGAACCCGGCATCCATCAACATGCCGATCTGGGAAGAAACAGTCAAACAGTTCACCGTATGTATCGAGCAGGCCGCTCTTCTTACCGACACAGTAGTCCTTCACCCAGGATACCTCTCGCCAGTGAGTAGATTCGACGGCTCATCGGCATGGAACAACCATAAGCAGGCATGCATTCGTCTTGGCAAGGTAGCAGAGAAGGTCGGCGTCACTGCGTGTCTTGAAAACATGCCAAACCTCGACGACTTCTTCTGCCGGGACCCCTATGAGCAGGAAGGATTTGTTGACGGTGTCCCGGGAATGGGACTTGTTCTGGATATCGGCCACGCACATACAACAGGTAATCTGGATGAATTTTGCAAGGTCATCCTGCCAAAGGCACACCATCTCCACATACATGACAATCATGGAAAATATGACGAGCATCTTCCTCTTGGCAGCGGCACGATCAACTGGGACAAGATCATGCCGAAGATAGTGAAAGAATACAAAGGTAAAATCATCGTTGTAGAAGGACGGAACCCAAAAGAGGGAAGGAAAAGCCTAGAATATTTACGGAAGTGGATATAAATGGCAGGTGAAACACTATTCGTGCATTTCCTTGGGACGGCGGGAGCTCTGCCAACACCGCTTCGAAACCCCTCATGCATAATGATCCGGCGCGGATCCGACACTCTTATTTTTGACTGTGGGGAAGGAGCACAGCAGCAGATGATGCGGCTGAAAACTGGATTTACCGTAAACGCCATCTTCATAACCCACTGGCATGCCGACCATTATCTTGGGATATTTGGACTGATCGAGACGATGGCCTTCAACGGCAGAACCGAACCCCTAACACTCTACGGACCGCGGGGTATCGACAGGTTTGTGAATATTATACATCAGCTGACCCCAAAGATCCCATTTCCATTTTTATCAGTCGAGGTGTCCAATGGGGATGTTATGATGTTCGACGGATACTCGGTCGTCGCATTCAAAACATTCCATGGAATGGAAAGCGTCGGATACGTACTGGAGGAGGATATGCGTCCCGGCAGATTCGACCGAGAAGGAGCGATCTCTTTAGGTGTAAAACCCGGCCCGCTCTTTGGCAAACTTCAGAGAGGAAGCACAGTCACCATTCTTCGTGATGGAGAAGAGATCACTATCACACCTGAGATGGTCATGGGGGAGAGGCGGAGAGGACGAAAAGTTGTGTACACCGGAGACACAAGGCCGGTAAAAAACCAACCGGAACTTTTAGCCAATGCGGATCTGCTGATCCATGAAGCGACCTTTGATGAGGAGGAGGGAAGTGAACGAGCGAAAGAAGCCTGGCATTCGACCGCATGTGAAGCGGGACAGGTCGCCGCCCTTGTGCAGCCGAAGATCCTAGCGCTTGTTCATTTCAGTTCAAGATATGTTACGGCGACAAATCATATCAAAGATGCAAAAGAGTACTTCAGCGGCGAAATTATAGCGCCAAACGATCTGACCACCATCGAGATCCCATACAGGGACGAATAATAGATCAGATTCCCCTCACTCAATGGAAAGATGCCGGATTCCCAATCTACTTAAGACGTTGGGATAAAACAATAGAGTAAGCAGCATGCCAGAACCAGACAGCAAAGAACCCCTAACGATCTATTCGAAGCACGGTAGTGTGATCACCGTACACAGTCCGATACGAAATAAGATCCTCTGCCTACTGGCAGAGGAGGGACCTGTCTCTTTTGCACGGATCATGGAATACACGGGGTTGTCTAAATCCACCGTCTCTGGATATCTCAGCTCATTAGAAGTGAAAGAGCTTATCTCAATGGTTCCAAACCCGCGGGATGCCAGAAAAAAGACCTATGTGACCACTGCGTCGCTTATTGGGACGGTCACACCAAGTACTCAAAATGCTTCTTCAGACTTTCGTGAGCTGATCAGACAGGCATATGCTAATTACGAGAAGATCGATTACAAAGAAGTGATCCCCCACATAATCAAAGTAGCTCTTAGCGAGGCTGGGGTCAACATTGACCCCGTTATCACGCGAGGGGGAGAGATCCTAGGACAGGCCGTCGCGGTATATCTTGTTGCCGACACTTTAGAAAAAACACTGACAAACACCGCCGAGTTCTGGAAACATTACGGATTTGGCGAGGTGAAAATAAGATCCATGGATCCTCTGCGGATCGAGGTTTATCACTGTTATGAATGTATGATCATGCCAAAGGGACCCGGGCAAAACTGTGCGATCTCCTGCGGGATGCTCAAAGCTATCTTTAGTGCATATTATAATGAAAAAATCAGTGTAGACGAGATCCAATGTATGACCGAGGGGCATGACTGCTGCTGTATAGAGATCATTCGACAGGAACAATAATAAACAGACCCTAACTCAAAATACTTTTTTTGTGTTATCGAAAGATTCACACCAATATATCATCAGATGAAGAAAAAAATATAAAGGGTATTTTGCCCCTTCATTATTCTTCAGCGGTTTTCTCGGCGCCGTGTGCCGATGAAGGCGGCAATTCCGGCACCACAAATACCAAGAATGATACCAACTGTTGGGATCGGACTTGCCGGGACCGGGCCATCCGAAAGGCCAACTAGATATCCCTCGGGAAAGCCGGTGAAATAGCTCCAACCCGATATAACAATACTGCCGGATGAGACCTGAGCAACTGAGTTGAACTGACCGGTTACGTCTGGATAAACGACCTCCAGCAATGCCCCTCCTGAAGAAAGGGTCATCCATAATGGAGCGTTCCAGCCAGTGCCGGCAATTATGTAATCATCACCGATTTTGGCAACCCCATACGGGATCGCGCCCCGGAACTCCTTTTCCCAAACAACTGTACCTTCGGATGAGATCATCGACCCCCAAATAACACCACAAGCAGTAGAAAGGTCGTATGGAGATGTGGTGCCGGCAACGAAGTATCCGCCGTCTTCTCCTTCACAGAGGGCATATGCCGCACTTCCGGGACCATAATACTCAGGCTGGAGGCTGGAGGTTTTGATGACCGTGTTCCAAACGACCGTGCCACCATCTTTTATTTTCATGATCCAAGCCTCACTACTGACGGCTGAAGTGTTAGAAGTACCACCCCCAACTAAGACATATGCCCCATCATCACTCTTCATCATCGAAAGGGGGATCCTGCCTTTCGGAAGAGAAAGCTGATCGTTTGCCGGAGTTACGTCACTTAACAGAAAACTCTGGGTGAATCCGGTGTCAGTATCCCAAAACCAGCCTGCAAATTTGATCGTATTACCGGACACCACAACGGGCTGAACGCCTGCGCCGATACCGATCAACGGAAGTTCATAGATGATCTTTCCAGTCTGGTCGAAACGGCCAAGATATGTGTCAGTCCCAAGAGAGGCCACATACAAACAACCCCCTTCCGATAAGGGAGTGATCGAGTGGAACTCAGAACCGGTAACATCCGTTGACCAGATCTTCTTTCCTTTCGCATCGGTTTTCATTAGAGACAGATTTCCATCATGGAGGATCCCAAGATAATAGCCCCCATCATTTGTTACAGAAACGGACAGGATATCTGTGTAACGATCTCCGATGTGATAGCTCTGATTCAAATTTTCGGTGATGGCCGCCTGACCTGCGCCGCAGAAAAGAACTGCCGCAAGGAGAAGAAGGAACACCCCATTTATTCGTCGGGACATAGCAGTATATTTTACGTTCCTTACTAGTATCTTTTGTCGTTGTCAATGATACACACCCCCCTCTTTAATGATAAAGAAAAACAAACCTTAACCCTGCGTGAAAGCAGAATTCGACGGAACCCAGGTAATCGCCCCATCTGAAGCCCTCCCACTTTATGAGCAGAGCGGCTACGGACGGCCGGATAAATCAGGAACACTCCGTCTTGACCCAAAAGAGGCGCTCTATCTGATGGCAAGGGGGAAAATTGAGATCCCTGACCTCTCATTTGATGAGCTTCTTACAGAGTGTGCTAAAACACCGGGCTTTTTACGAAATTTTGTCGTCTACCGAGATATAAGAGAACGCGGTTACGTAGTGACCACCGGCCCTCAGGACTTTCGCGTTTTTCCGCGTGGACTCAAACCAGGCAAAGGTCAGTCCCGTTACCTTATGCGCGTGCTTTCTGAAAGGGACATGGTCGATCTAACCGCGATCATTAAAGATGCGACCACTTCGGCAAACATGCGAAAACAGTTTGTTCTAGCAGTATTAGATGACGAACAGGAACTCACATATTATGAAGTGAGGATCGGTACGCCAAAACCAGCAAAACGACAGGATATTCCCTCATGCATACGTGCAAAAATCGCAGGTATCCCTACCTATGTGATTGAAGATGGGAATGGGATCACCGAGACGCTGAAAAATCTCTGGCTAGGAACAACGCTCGACGGGGTCAGAATTTTCTTGTCACCTTTAGAGACCGCGTGGCTCTTGGAAAACGGACATCTTGAGACAGAACCTTCTATGACCGCTGAAGAATACATTAGCCTCGCTGCTTCAGCTGACGGAGAGTTCATGGACAAACTCACTTTATACCGATATCTGAAAGAGCTTGGGTTTTTTCCGCGGTCCGGATACAAATACGGTCACCACTTCCGCGTGTATACACAAAACGGCAAACACTCCGAGATGCTGGCACACGCCGTGCCTTTGGGGACGCTCATGTCTATGAGCACGATATCCAGGTCTGTCCGTCTCGCTCACAGTGTGCGGAAAAAAATGCTGTTTGCCTCGCTCTCAGGGTCAGAGATCACCGAAGTCGAATTCGCCAGAATGAAAATGTGATGTGAACCGCATGGCAGAACAAATAAACCCTTGGTCAAGCACCCCAAAAATAGATATTAACCGACTCTTTGAAGAGTTTGGGATCGAGTCATTTGCAGGTCAAAAACAGATATTAGAAAATCAACCTGCCTTCATCAGAAGAGATATCGTTGCAGGACATCGCGGATATGAATCGATATCCGATGCAATACGTATGAAAAAACCATTCCATGTCCTGACCGGATTTATGCCATCGGGACATCCGCACTTTGGTCATCTAATGGTGATGAAAGAGGTCGTCTGGCACATCAGTCAGGGAGGACGCGGATTCATTTCAATAGCAGACAGAGAAGCACACGCAGTTCGCGGTCTCTCATGGGACGTCTGTGACACATACGCCCGCGAATATATGGAGTGCCTCTATGCGCTCGGGTTTAAAGGGGAAATATACTCACAGCGAAAAAATAATTCCCTCAAAGATCTCGCATTCGAAGCAGCAACCAAAATAAATTTCTCGGAACTTTCTGCAATATACGGCTTTGGCCCGGAAACGGAGCTTGCCCATGCAATGAGTGTGGCAATGCAAGTCGGTGACATCCTCTATCCCCAGCTTGTTGGCGGAGCAGCCCCCACGATCGTGCCAGTAGGGATAGATCAGGACCCGCACATCCGGCTAACACGCGATGTCACGAAATCCTTACGGATGTTCCTTGTCGAGGACAGAGGAACGCATATCAGCATTCGGGTGAAAAAAGCAACTCCCGAGGCAGTAGATGCGGTCGCAAAAAGATTCAAAGGATCGAAAAAATATGAAGGTCACGTCGATCTTCCGGCAGGACACACTGCGGCCGAAGTCGATGAGATCGTTAGATCCATCGAGCAGGAGTTCGGCGGATATGGTTTCATGCTGCCGTCCTCCACCTATCACAGTTTCCTTCAGGGCCTTCAGGGTGGAAAGATGTCCTCATCGGTCCCGGAGAGTCTTGTCTGGTTTGACGATACGGAAAAGGACGCAAAGAAAAAAATCATGGGCGCGCTTACCGGCGGCCGACAGACCCTTGAAGAACAGAAACGGCTCGGTGGTGAGCCTGAAAAGTGCTCGATCTATCAGCTCAACAAATTCCACATGCAGGACGACGATAAGGAACTCGCAAATATGTGTGAAGCCTGTAAAGCAGGCGAACTGATGTGCGGGACTTGCAAAAAGGAAACGCTGGAACGTGTTCTCACCTTCCTCAAAGAATTTAAAGAGAAACGTGACGAAGTAGCTCACATGGTGGAGTGGTAACGTATGGACCTCACAATAAATGAAAAACGGATTCTTGCAGCCCTTAATGGATCAGGACCAATAAACGCAAAAATACTCGCAGAGAAGATGGATGCCACGCTTGAATCGGTCATTCAGTGGGCCCATCTGTGTGCAGACAAAGATCTTCTGACCCTCGAGAAAACAGTCGTCGAACAGGCAAAACTCACGGTAGAAGGAGAGAAATACGCAAAAGAGGGGCTTCCGGAACGCCAGATCGTTTCAACCATCAAGGGTTCTATACCGATGAACGAGCTGACCAGCCACTCACTTTCCAAGATCGCAATAGGATGGTTGCGAAAGAAAAACTGGGTCACCATCAAAGACGGGATAGTCCACTTCAATGAAAACTTCGCTCTTGGTGAGGATGAACTGGCTCTGAAAAATCCGATTCCGGGCACAAAGGCCTGCAAAGAGCTAGAAAAACGCGGCTTAGTAGAAATAGTCGAAAAAACATCATGGGAGGTCGCATTCACACCCGAGGGTGAAAAAATCGCCAAAGATGGTATAGATCTGAGAGAAGAGATCGCGACCCTCACACGCGAACAGATTCTTTCAGGCGATTGGAAAAATCTGCCGCTTAGAAAATACAGTATCGACAAACTCCCAAAAAAGGTATTTGGAGGGCGCGTCCACCCGAACCAGCAGATCTTAGATGAGATCCGCGATCTCCTCTTCGAAATGGGGTTCACCGAGTTCCACGGGTCGATCGTGCAGAACTCATTTTGGAACTTCGATGCGCTCTATCAACCGCAGGATCACCCCGCACGAGAAATGCAGGACACGTTCCATCTTGCTGAGGAGATGCCGCTTCCAAACGGATGGGAGAAGATCCGCGACATCCACAAATTTGGTGGAGATACAGGTTCGACAGGCTGGGGCGGAGAGTGGAGCCCTGAGGTTGGAAAAAAGTGTGTTCTAAGAACACATTCCACCTCGCTATCTATTCAGTACCTTGCCGAGCACCCGAACCCGCCGCTCAAGGCGTTCTCGATCTCCCGGGTTTATCGCAGGGAAACGATCGATCCGACCCATCTCCCGGAGTTCGAACAGCTGGAAGGTATCGTGATGGATAAGGATCTGCACTTCGGTCATCTGCTTGGGTTCTTCAAGGAGTTCTTCGGCAGAATGGGCTTTGAAGAGGTCAGGTTCCGACCGGGTTACTTCCCTTACACCGAGCCTTCGGTCGAGCCGGAAGTATGGGTCGATGGACTGGGCTGGGTCGAACTGGGAGGAGCAGGTATTTTTAGAAAAGAGGTCACTGCCCCGTGGGGTATCGACTGCCCTGTTCTTGCATGGGGACTTGGAGTTTCCCGGGTCTCCATGTTGAGAATGGGTCTAAAAGACCTGCGCCAGTTGTATAAGAGCGATATTGACTGGATACGTTCCAGCCCGGTAAGGAGGAACTGAGATGCCTATCGTTAAACTCAACAATGAATATCTGACACGCCTGACAGGCACTGATATCGAGCGGATACGTGCCAGCCTCCCAATGATGGGTTCCGAGGTCGAACGTGAAGAAGCGGAACAGACGGATGTTCAGTTCTTCCCGAATCGGCCGGATCTGTATAGTGCGGAAGGTACTGCCCGTGCTCTGCGTGGATATCTTGGAATAGAGACTGGCCTCCCGAAGTATGAAGTGAAACCATCCGGCATCTCCTTTACGGTCAACCCAAACTTGGCGAAAATCCGCCCATACCTAGGCTCGGCGGTCATTCGAAACGTCCATATGGACAAGGTGATAATCGAGTCTCTGATGGGATTACAAGAATCCCTTCACTGGGCAGTCGGCCGCGGTCGCAAAAAAGTGGCGATCGGCGTACATGATCTGGACAAGATCGAGGGGCCGTTCTCCTATAGCGCAGCAGACCGAAAGACTGCATTCGTGCCGCTTGACTATTCTCAGGAGATGACACTGGAGGAGATCCTTGCCCAGCATCCGAAGGGAAAAGCCTATGCAAAAATCGTCGAGGAGTTCGAGAGATTCCCACTGATCACCGATGCAAAGGGCAGGGTCTGTTCCTTCCCGCCGATCATCAATGGTGAACTGACACGGGTGACAGAGGATACCCACAACATCCTTCTGGATGTTACCGGGATCGAGCCGCGAGCTGTGAGCGTCGCAGTGAAGATCCTCTGTGCCGCATTCGTCGAGATGGGAGCATCGATCGAATCAGTAGAGATCGATGGGGTTGTCTCGCCCGATCTCCATCCGGAAAAGCGAAACGTTTCCGTCTCTGCATGCAGCAAACTGACCGGAATCCCGATGACCGCACACCAGATGGCCGAGCTCCTTATGAAGATGAGATTCGGTGCCGAGGTGGTGAACGAGGATACTCTCACAGTCGAGATACCCTGTTACCGTGCAGATATCATGCATGATCATGATGTGTATGAGGACGCCGCAATCGCCTATGGATATGACAAGATCCAAACCAGTCTGCCTCCGAGCTTCACCGTTGGAAAACCACACCCGGTCCAGAAACTTTACAGTATCGTTCGAAACATAATGGTCGGTCTTTCATATATCGAAAATACGCCGTTCACGCTGACAAGCGGTATGGTTTCCTACGACATGATGCACAGACCAGAAAACAAGGCGGCCCTGCATGTTCTTCACCCAATAAGCGAGGATCAGACGATTATCAGAACGGACATTCTGCCGCTTCTTGTGGAATCCCTCTCGATCAACCGTTCACGCGAACTTCCTCAGAAGATCTTTGCCTGCGGCGATGTGATCGAGAATCTTCTTACCTATCCAAAGATGGCAGCGGCTTCGATCCACACTTCTGCTGATTTTTCAGAGATCTATGCAGCAGTTGATGCATTCTGCCGGATGATGGCAATCGAATACGAGGTGCGGGAGTCAGCGGATGAGGCATTCATACCCGGAAGACGCGGCGACATCTACGTGTCAGGAAAAAAGATCGGAGTCTTTGGTGAGATCAATCCGGATGTTCTCGTCGGATTCGGACTTGAGCATCAGGCAGTTGCCTTTGAGATCGACCTGAGAGGGTTTGTCTCAAGTGAGTGAAATCTGCACCCTATAATTATCTTTTTTTCTATCTCACACTTGAACCGTAATAAACGAGAACGGAGATTCAACTTATAATTTATTTACTTATGTAAGCTAAACTATATTCAACTATGAAACATGTACGAATTCTTCTAATTTTCCTGCTGGTCCTTTCCATTTTTTCAGGCATTGCTCTTGGTTGGACTCCGATATCCATCACCGATGACTCTGGCTTTGGATCAATAATAGAGACTCAGCCAAAGACCATCGTCTCTCTCGCTCCAACAAACACGGAAATTATTTTTGCTCTCGGACTTGACGATAAGGTCGTTGGGGTGACCACATACTGCAACTATCCAAAAGAAGCATTAAATAAATCGAAGATTGGCGGATACGCCACCATAAACGTAGAAAAAATTGTTGCGACAAATCCGGACATCATCTTCGCGAACCCAATAAACGGACAGGGGAATATTGATGCTCTTCGCAAGCTAGGCTACGTTGTCATCGTCATCGAGTCCGATAGTGTAGAAGGAACATATAATGCGATTCGCATGATCGGGACATGTACCGGTACAACCGATGAGGCAGATTCCATTATATCTGATATGAAGACCCGTATACAGGCAATAACAGAAAAACTCGTTGAAGGTACAGAAAAACCAACCGTAATGCATGCAATGAGTGTAGAGTCTATCTGGGTTTCCGGTTCAAACACATTCCAGAATGAACTTATCAATCTTGCAGGAGGGACCAATGCTTTTTCAGATGTTGAAGGCTGGGGAGTCATAACTCTGGAAAAACTGCTCACGACCGATCCGGAGATCATCCTTGTTGACGCAGGTTCAACGATGGGAGATGCGGGCGAAAATACGCTTCAGAAAGCATTCTTGAACGAGCAGAGACTCAGCAGTATCACTGCTGTAAAAAACAAGGATGTCTATGTCATGGATCCGGATATCTTTAACAGAGGAGGACCGAGGATCGTACTTTCTTTAGAGCAGCTTGCACAAATTATCCACCCAGAGATATTCGGTGAGTACGCTGAACCAGAGTCGACCGCTACCTCGCCCGGGTTTGGCGCGGTCCTGATAATTGCTGGAATCATCGGTGGCCTCTTCATCTGCAGAAGAATGTGAAAAAGCAATTGAAACCTTCACCATTCTCTTTTTTTATCTGAATATCATTTTTTAGCACTGATGAAGTGAAAAAAAAGTTCATCTGTCAAATAGACTTTGTAAAGTAATATATATATAAGTAAAATAAAAATTAGTAGTTAGTAGGCACATCTGTTGTCTCTCACCCATATCCAAAGATGACCATGAAATCAAAAATATCATTATTATTAGTTGTACTGCTTGTCTGCCTCTATGCTGTCTGCGGTACATCCTCGGCTTCATCACCAGATGTTGACCTAGCTATACAAAATGCACTTGACTATATTGCTGCCGCACAGCATCCTGACGGAGGATTTGCTGAGCCCAACGCGTTAGAGGGGTCTATTGGCACCACATGGTTTGCCGTCACTGCTATTTCTTCAGCAGGTGAAGACCCGCAAACCTGGAAGGTGAGTGGCACTTCCCCTCTCGACTACTGGGATTCTCTACATGACGACACGGATGGAACAGGAGAGATGGCAAAAAAAATCACCTATCTTGTTCTGTTCGACAAAGACCCCCACAATTATAATGGATATAATTATGTGACCGATTTACAATCCAAGGTAAAATCCAGTGGAGAGATCGGAGACTTTATCTATACGACATATTGGGGTATCTTTGGGCTGATTGCTGCAGGTGAAGATGCCAGCAAATCTGTTGCGTGGCTAAAAAAACAGCAGCAGTCTAACGGCGGATTTGCTTGGGCTGAAGGTGGAGTTTCTGATAGTGACGACACAGCGGCATCGATAATGGCACTTATCGCGGGAGGAATAAGCCCAAAAGATCAGGTGATTACCAAAGCGGTCCAGTATCTTCGTGATGTTCAGGAACCGACCGGCGGATTCAACTATGGTTATTACTCTGAAAGCAATCTTGCCTCAACGGCTTGGGTGATCCAGGCGCTTGCGGCATGCGGAGTTGACCCGCTGACCGTTACCAAAAAAGGAAAAAGCCCGGTTGATTATCTCCTAGCCCTTCAACAGGCTGACGGTTCATTCAAATATACCGAATACGTTGTCGACAGTCCGGTAAGTATGACTTCTCGGGCGATCACCGCATTGACCGGTAAACCATACCCGATCCTGCCACGT
>DALTVX010000021.1 GCA_029987395.1 Methanocorpusculum sp.
ATCGCGAACAATCTGATAAATCCGGGAAGAGGTATTCTTCTTTCCGGCAGAACGACCAAAGAACAGATCGAAGCCGCGTCTTCACCCTATCTTCCGGGTCTTTCCGGAAACGGCAGGGAGGCAGAGGAGATCGCAAAGATCTGCTCAGGCAAGGCGACGGACGAGACCTATCTTGGCTGTCTGTTATCAGAGATAATCGCACGATCCGACGCTTCGTATGATGCCCTGATGAATCTGTACGGTGATACCTGGACACTTGAAAGAGAGATCATCCAAAATGCCCGCGCTTTGACAACTGTCGTTGATGCCTGCGGAAAAGCAGGCAGGACCGATATCGCGTTTGGCCTGGCAGGTGGGGATGTTTCACTCCTGAAAGAGGCCTGGGAGATCGCTCTTTCTTTTAAGAAAAGTGTGGTCGAAGCCGCAAATTCAGCCAGGCAGATCACAAAGAATGCATGGATGGTGGATTCTATCAAAACGGTGAGCGATGTCGCTGACATGTTTGCCGAATCAAAAAACCGCCCTCTTTTCGTTCTTTGCAGATCAGATCCGTATCTAAAAGTTTCAGCCAGAGCTCCCCGGACCTCGAACGTAGATTTTGAGCAGTTCATTATGAATGCCGCAAAAACGTTTGGCGGGACCGGCGGAGGTCACAAGACCCGTGCAGGGGGAGAATTTCCTCTTGCATGCGAGGCTGAATTTATCAGATCTCTGGAGGCATTTGCATGAGGATCACGGGAAAGATCATCTCCAAAAATCTGAGTGCTGATGAGATCGAACGATCTCTCTCTCCAGATAATGGTGGGTTTATTGAGACTTCTTTTGAAGAAGGGTGTATTGTAGCAACGGTGAGCGGTGAGTCGCTTCGGTCGGTCATTGCGACAGTTGATGATTATCTGATGAATCTCTCGGTTGCAGAACGACTCATTGAGACGATCTGCGAAGAGAATACGTTAAAATAATAATTCAGGTGAAAAACCATGGCAAGAAAAAAGCAGAGTGGCGGACGCAAGATCGAGGGATGGAAAGCAAAGAACTGGTATAAAGTTCATGCACCCGAATTCCTCGGTAAGCAGTTCATTGGAGAGATCATCTCTTCGAAACCGGAAAATGTTCCGGGTCGTATAATGACGGTTAGTCTGGGCGAACTTATCCAGGACTATTCCAAACAGAATGTTCGTGCATCATTTAAGATCACGACCGTTACAGGAGATGTAGCAAACACCAAATTCAACGGTCATGAGATGACGAAAGAATTCGTGCGTGCAATGGTAAAGAAGAGAGCTTCCCGTATCGATAGCACGATCGAGGTTACTCCCCTTGGAAGTACCCGCGAACTTCAGGTAACCATTACTGCATTTACTATCAACCACGCAAGACTTGCGCAGGTCCAGGAGATCCGCGCAATGATGGTGAAGGTCGTTGAAGATGCAGCAAAAGAATTAGACTACGAGTCTTTTATCTCCTCTATGCTGAAAGGCGATATTTCCAAGAAGCTGTTTGCTGAATGCAAACCGATCTTCCCGATCCGCAGAGTCGAGATCATCAAATCTGAACTGGTCAGCTCAGCCGCAGACCGTGCAGCAGCAATTCTCCGTTAACTACGGGGAATTTCTTTTTTATACGCTTTTTTCAAAGGATAGTTTTACCGGATCCTTGGTGTTTTATCGAGGGAGAGAACACGTAGATTTATTTTCTAAAAGGCGGAGTAGTATTCATATGAAATATGGAAACTATCTGCTTATTCTGATAATGCTCACCGCAGTGTTCATCTCTGCAGGGTGTGTGGATAAAACAGGGACAGATATCCCTAACATCACCGGACCATGGACCGAGGCCACCTCGACCGTTCACCAGAACGGGGATGAGGGTTTTTCGTACCCGGCACTGACAGACGGCATCTTTGATGTGACCTTGCAGGAGGGAAGACTCTTTTCCGGAAGATTCTCCGGAACAGACTTTTATGGGTCGTTTTTTGATGAAAACACCACTCACTTTATGCTTGCCTATGAAGCATCAGACACGAAAGAAAACGTCTCTGAGATTTTGATCGGGACGGTACTACGTGAGAACGAGATCCAGATATCCGGTGCCAAATTTCTGAACACAGATGATATCCCAGAATCAGAAGACCGCGCACTTGGAGTGCAATCATTCACACTTGCGAGAAACGGCGTTTTTCTCCAGACTCTGACGTACCCAGATGTATCAGGGGCATGGATGTTTCAGAGCGGTTCGGTGATGTCACAAGGTGACACCACCACGATCTCTGGTGAAAACCTTGTCGTCCGGGGACAGGAAGGAGCACTTTTCTATGGGATCATTGACGATGGAGGTAGAAGCGGGTACACGAACTTTTCCGCGGTCATGTATGATGACAACAAGATCCAAAAGTTCCTTCTTGTTACCGATGACGGACAGATATGGTTTGGGGCGATCAACTCCGGCGAAATCACCATTATCAGCACGGACGATAAAACAAGCGAAAGCACTGTGACCATCATCACAAAAACCTATGAGATAAATCAAGATAGGAGCGAGGCTCAAAAATCCTCGGATCTGACCGGAATATGGATCACAAAGAGGCAGGAGGTCATCTCAAAAAGCGGATATGATGCCGGACTTCCATCCGATTTCATCATCAGCGTAGATAAACAGACCGAAAACTGCCTGATCGGGACCACGTCATATATGGGAGTGAATGAAGGGGAGATCGGCGGAATGGTCTCGCCGTTTGGGGAGGTGATACTTTTCAGATATAACAAAAACGGAGGTGTGTATCTTGGAATGGGTCAGGTCGATCAGGATGCTCTCACCATCTCAGAAATATTCACCGAGGCGGGAACCAGATATATCTCAGAAATTGTGGCTGTGAGAAGCTGAGTTCATCCATCTATTCTTTTTTCAGTGAAGGCAGGGTCCCACTGGATATATGACACTGATATCCCGGTCCGCGAATCTTCGATAACGAGTTCTTCCCCGTCAGAATAAAATGTCATGCCGGTGAATTCATCGGCAGAGCAGAGAATATGCTGCTCTGGATGGGTGCCTCTTTGGATATCACACCGCATCTGGATTTTTTCTGCGGCTGAAACGATATAGGAAAGTCGTTTTCCTGCCGGATGATTTTTCGGGAGAGCGATGACGGGGAGATGATACGTTCTGACCATCTCAAGAAGATACAAAGCGGGAAGGACCTCACCTCCTTCCGGGGCTGACACGATGATCAGATCGCCGGGGTACACGCCTTGCACGAGCTCTTCGGTGTCGGTCTCGACAAGAAGAGGGAATTTTTCGAGGACTCTGGAAATTATAAGAAAAGAGGTGGGCCCGCGGATGATGACCGGTTGGTCACCTAGAAACGGGACACGAAGTTCGCCGGCCATGCAAGTTTACATCTCGGTAACTTCTTCTGACTGGCAGGTGGGGCACATTGGGTGTTTTCCAAGCCCCGTGAATGTCGCCCCGCACTCATTGCATTTATATTTCTTGCCTCTACCCTTCAGTGGGTCATTGAGGTCAACATCGACTGGTCCGCCTGCTGAACACATGATTGATTTTTGGGCGGGCAAGATATTATGCGTGTCGGTGAATACTCAAAAAAAGGGAAAGGGTGGAAAAGTCAGCTGAGATAATGACTCAGCGGTTCGATGGTGACCTTGTTGGTCTTCATCGACTCGATCGCCTGTACTGCGGCTTCTGCTCCAAAGATCGTGGTGATATACGGGATCGAGTAGTCGATGCTTGCCCGCATGATCTGCAGATGGTCGGCCCGTGCATTTTTATCGCCTGGTGTGTTGATGAGTAAATGAACATCCATTGCACGGATCATGTCAAGAATGTTCGGTGAACCTTCCTGGACCTTTCGAACAAGGTTCATTGGGATATTATTCTGAGCAAGGAACTTTACGGTCCCTTCGGTACCGTAGAGTGAGAATCCGAGTTCGTGAAGTTTACTGGCGATCGGGAATATCTCATTCTTCTGATCATTGGTAACTGAGATGAACACATTTCCTTTCAGCGGGATGGTGTTGTCGGCC
This sequence comes from Methanocorpusculum sp., assembly GCA_029987395.1. GTDB lineage: Archaea > Halobacteriota > Methanomicrobia > Methanomicrobiales > Methanocorpusculaceae > Methanocorpusculum. The sequence continues at coordinate 4,041 of DALTVX010000021.1, forward strand.
GCCTGACTTGCCTTGTAGAATGCTCTGCCGAAGTCGTAATCGATACCGATGACTTCACCAGTACTCTTCATCTCCGGACCGAGGATCGGATCGACACCCGGGAGTCTGGAGAATGGCAAAAGGACCTCTTTTACGGCAACATGTTTGATCTCTATTTCGTGATAGTCAAGGTCTGCAAGTTTCTTGCCGATCATGACCTTTGCCGCGATCTTTGCAAGTGGGAGTCCTGTTGCTTTTGCGACAAACGGAACGGTCCGGCTTGCCCGCGGATTTGCTTCGAGGACATAGATCGTTCCTTTGTGGAGAGCATACTGGATGTTGATCAGACCGATGACATTGAGGGAAAGAGCGATCTTTCTTGTGTAATCTTTGACGGTTTCGATCTGTTCTTTGGTGAGGGTCTGGGTCGGGATAACACAAGCAGAATCTCCGGAGTGAACACCGGCTTCTTCGATATGTTCCATGACCCCGCCGATGAGAACATCGGTCCCATCAGAAACTGCGTCCACGTCCAGTTCGGTGGCATTGTCAAGATATCTGTCGATCAACACCGGGTGGGTGTTTGAAACACGAACAGCCTCTTTGATGTAGGTCTGGAGTTCGAGTTCATCATGAACAAGTTCCATTGCCCGGCCGCCGAGAACATAGCTTGGTCGGACAAGGACAGGATATCCGATCCTTTTCGCGATCACATACGCCTCTTTTTCAGAGTAGGCAGAGCCGTTTGCAGGTGAAGGAATATTGTTTTTCTCCAGAAGGACACTGAACCGGTTTCTGTCTTCAGCAACGTCCATGTTGTCAGGGCTTGTTCCATAGATCTTGGTCTTGAGACCGAAGAGTTTGATCTCCTCCTGAATGGGAATGGCTAAGTTGACGGAGTTCTGACCTCCGAACTGCACCATAACACCATCATAGTCGCCTTTTCTAAGGATGTTGACAACATCCTCAAGCTGCATGGGTTCAAAGAACAGGCGGTCCGATGTGTCGAAGTCAGTGGATACTGTTTCGGGATTATTATTTAAGATATGGACCTCGATCCCTTCTTCACGAAGCGACTTTACTGCATGAACGGTACAATAATCAAACTCGATCCCCTGACCGATGCGTATCGCTCCGGAACCAAGGATGAGGACCTTTTTCTTATCAGAGTGAGTAAGTTCGCACTCCTGTTCCCATGTTGAGTAGTAATACGGGGTTTTTGCCGGGAACTCTGCTGCACAGGTATCCACCATCTTGTAGGTCGGCAGACCAACAAGACTCTCGATCTTGTAGATGTTCCAACCGGTAAGTTCTCGTATCTCGGCGTTGGAGAAACCAAACTTCTTGGAGGTCTTTACCAGCTCCTCTGTTGGATGGTTGCGGAGTGCGTACTCGATCTCGATGATGTTCTGAATTTTTTCTAAGAAGAACGGCTCGATCTGGGTGAGGTCATAAACCTCCTTGATGGTCATTCCAAGACGGAAGGCATCAAAGAGTGTGGGGAATCTCTCGTCGGTTGGGCGGGAGAGGATCATTTTGATCTCGTTTAGATCAGTGTGTCGGTAGATGTCCGTGTCGAGTGAGCGGAGAGCTTTCTTAAATCCCTCTTCTACCGTTCGACCAATTGCCATGACCTCGCCGGTGCTTTTCATCGAGGTGGTAAGGGTCCGGTCAGCGGTCTTGAACTTGTCAAAAGGCCATCTGGAAACTTTGACCACGACGTAATCAAGAGCAGGCTCGAAACACGCGGGAGTACATCCGGTCACGGTGTTCATGATCTCATCGAGATGCAGACCAATGGCAACTTTTGCCGCCACACGGGCAATCGGGTAGCCGGTCGCTTTGGAGGCGAGGGCAGAGGAACGGGAGACACGCGGGTTGACCTCGATAACACGGTAGTCACCATTGTTGAAGGCGAACTGGATGTTACATCCTCCCTGCACGTTGAGGGCACGGATGATCTTGATGGCTGACCGCCGCATGATGCCAAGCTCTTCAGAGGTGAGGGTCAGGATCGGAGCAACGACGACCGATTCACCGGTGTGAACACCCATCGGATCGACGTTTTCGATACCGCAGATGATGATACATGTGTCAGATGCGTCACGCATGACCTCGAACTCGATCTCGTTCCAGCCTTTGACCGACTCTTCGATCATGACCTGGTGAACACGCGATTTTGTCAGACCATGTTCAACGATTTTTCTGAGTTCATCTTTGGTGGCCGCAACACCGCCACCCGCTCCGCCAAGTGTGTATGCCGGGCGAATGATCGCGGGAAGACCGACTTCGGCGTATGCCTCTTCGATCTGTTCCATTTTTGTTAAGATGAAACTTCGTGGGACCGGTTCACCGATCTCGATCATCAATTTTTTGAAGAGATCGCGATCTTCACCATGGTAGATGGCGTCAAGCGGAGTACCAAGGATCTGCACGCCTTCAAGAGCGCCCATTTCATAGAGTTCAACGGTGAGGTTGAGAGCGGTCTGGCCGCCCATCCCTGAAAGGATACCGTCCGGCTTTTCCTTTTTGATTATTTCGGCGATGATCTCAGCTTTCAGCGGTTCGACGTAGACTTTGTCTGCCGTTTCAAGATCGGTCTGGATAGTTGCCGGGTTAGAGTTGACCAAAACGACCTCGATACCCTCTTCGCGCACAGCTTTGCATGCCTGGCTTCCGGCGTAGTCAAACTCGGCTGCCTGTCCAATCTGGATCGGCCCAGATCCAATGAGCAGGACTTTTTTAAGTGAGGTATTTTTAGGCATCCGGGATCCCCCTGTACATTATATCGTAGATCGGTTTTTCCACACCGTCGTATATTCCGTCATGTTCCGGGTGGAACTGTACACAGTACACGCCAAGATCATTGTTCACAAAGCCTTCGACGGTCCCGTCGTTTGCATTGATACAGTTGATCTCGCAGCCTTCAGGAAGACTGTTGGCGACCACGGCATATCCGTGGCTCTGGAAAGTTACGGCAACCGTACCGTCAGAGAATTTGACAGGCTGGCTAGCTCCCCGGTGACCAAGTTTAAGTTTTTCGACCTGGCCTCCCAAGGCAGCTGCAATTATTTCTGAACCCATGCAGATCCCCTGAACCGGGATGGTACCAAGGATATCTTTCACACAGGATATTGCTTTTTGTGCGGCAAACGGATAACCGGGCCCATTCGTTACGAGGAGGGCATTTGGTTTATTGGCAAGGATCACATCGGCCGGTGTTCCATACGGGTAGACAAAAATGTCGGCACCGCGGTTTTTCAGGCTGGTGAGTATGGATTTTCTGCATCCAAGGTCAAGGACCGCGATTTTTTTGCCTTTGCCTTGGATGTGATATGGAGCTTGGCAGGTGACGCCGGGAATAAGGTCGCGGGTCTCCTGGATCGGGGCGGACTGCGCCATGCTAACGGCTTTATACCCGTCATCAGAACCGGAGATGAGGGCGGCACGCATGACTCCCTGTTCACGCAGTTTGATGGTGAGCATCCGGGTGTCAACTCCTTCGATACCCACGAGGTCGTTCTCATCATAGAATTCACCAAGTGTCGGTTGGTGTTTTGGATGAACACAGACTTCACGCACTATTGTTCCTGCAGCGTGAACTTTATCATGCTGGAGCTGAGCTTTATTTGCTCCGTAGTTCCCGATAAGCGGGTACCCGAACATAAGTAGTTGTCCGGATACACTCGGGTCACTAAGGGCTTCCATGTATCCTGTGGATACAAGGGTGACAACCAATTCACCGGAAACAGAACCTTCAACGCCAAAGCCAGTTCCAGTGATGATCGTCCCATCTTCAAGTCCTAAGACAGCCTTCATGATTTTGTACCTCATACATGTCAGCAGGATAGATAATAAGATTAATCTATGATTACAATATTTTTTTTAAAAATATATATTCGATTTGATTTAACTATATTCTAAATTATATATGAATATAGTTAATGAATAAATAAATATATTTTATCGAGGCAGGGAATGTTCATTACCATCAATAACCTAACATACACTTGTATGGAACTAGGATCATCCGAGCAATATTCATTATTATATTGTGTAGAACCATGATCATGACAAAGAAAAATCCAATTATATTGATACCAGGATTCACTGGCAGTAATCTCTATGATCAGGAAGGCGACCTTGTCTGGGTAGAGTACTCATTGAAACTCACCAAACTAGGAGATATTGTGAATATGCAAAATACTCTCTTGGTTAAAAATAATGAGATCGATCAGGTGAGTTTGCCAGAAGGTGAGCGTGAATACGGGGCAAAGGGACCCTTCGAATACACGTACAAAAAAATCATTGATGAACTCTGCGATACATTTCCAGAAAGGGGGGTCTACTTTTTCTCCTATGATTTCCGTCAGGCCAGGTCAGATTCTGCAAAACATTTGAATCAGAATATTCAGAGTATCCTGAGAAAAACCGGAGCTTCAAAGGTAGATCTCATTGCACACAGTCTTGGGGGACTGGTGGTTTCAACGTACCTGAAAACGTATGGAAAAGAACAGGCCCAAAAAATTATAATTCTCGCGACCCCCTACGAAGGCACACCCGAGACACTCAATATGGCAATAACAGGTGAACTAAAATATTTACCTAACGGAGTGCTCGACGTTGTAGCTAAACTAACAAGAGAGATCCGAACAAGTTTACCATCAGTAGGTGAACTGGTCCCAACATATCCATACGTGTCCAAGTACCCGGCATACCAATATACAGGGATTGTACCAAACGACGGTGAATCGGAAAATATGGATACGATTTTTTCTGAGGGGGGCACGTATTATACACCCGCAGGCTTCACTCAAAATGCAGGGATGAATGTCTATGAACCAATGGATAGGGGACAGTATAAGAAAATACTGAAAACGCTCTTTGGACATGATGACGGACTCAGACTAAAAAATGACAGCAGGATCGTTGCTACATTAAAAGAATCATACTTCATTGCTGGAACCAATCGTCAGACGATACGTTCACTGATCTTTTCAAACGAGACATCTGATCTCAAAATAACGCATAAAATATACGATCGAAGTGGTGATGGGTATGTCCCGGAGGATTCGGCAACAATGTACGGGTATCTCAAAACGCTCGGGAAAGACCCATGGGGAAACGAACGTTTTCTCGTGCTGGATGAAGAACACGCCAGAATAGTGAGCAATACAAAGGCTCTGGAGTGGATAATTGCGATCCTCTCCGATGCGAATACATCACATATCGAATCGGATATCATCATACCTGACACATCGATCCAAGTAAAAGCCAATGATCAGCAGGAGATCTTGTTAAAACTTCAGAAACTCGTGACATCTATAAAAAAGCAAAACGAAACAGAAGAAAAATAAAATAAAATAAAAAAAATAAATTATTTTGCCATGATCTCCATCACGATCCTACCATAGGCAGGACGCGTGATGAGAACACCGATCAGGATACCAAGGATGCTGATGATCGCAAATCCCTTGAGCGTGGAAAGATCCATGATGATCAGCGGGAACATGGCGATAACAACTGTGGCAGCTGAAGTCATGATGATGATAAGAGCACGTCTCAGGCGTTTGAGATACAGAGCCTGAGATGGAACTTTGCCTTCATGCATGACCTCATCGGTGATGATGACCAGTTGATCGATCCCAGTTCCAAGAACCGCGATCAAAGCCGCAATAGCTGCAATATCCAGCTGTTGGATGAAAACGGCGATCCCCAGAAGAATAATGATCTCGGCAACATTGGTGGCGATCATCGGAAGAACGATCTCGGGCGTGCGGTATCTGAGATACACCATCAAAGCAACTGCCGCAAGTGCTGCAATACCTGCTATCAGACAAATGACCTTGAAATAGTCACCAAGAACAGCGGAGGTCGAACCAGATCCAGCTGTTTGTACCTGGACTGGAAGAGCACCGGCACGCAGATGGATCTCAAGTTCCTGTGCCTTTGCTTTGCCTTCATCCCCATGACCGGTTCCGGCGTACAAACTGTTCACTGGACTCTTGGAAATCGAAGCGGCAAGATCGGGTGAGAGAGGGGCACTGTATACTAGTTTGTCGTCAAGATACATGACGAGTTCATGGGCAGCCGGATTCGTGGTTGCACCATACTGGATACAGGCCTGCTGAAGTGCTTCTGCTCCGACATTATCGATACCAAAACCAACACCCCAGTTGTTGGAGCCAGGTGGATTTTGGGTAGGATTCTGCACAGAAGAGACCGAGTCTCCGTAGAGAACATGAGTAGTCTCATTGCCGGTCGTAACTATACGAAGTTCAAAGAGACCCTGAGTTCCGACGATCTCTTGGGCTGTCTGCATATCGACTCCGGCCATCTCGATTCGAACATATTGAGCAATACCATTCAGATTTGTGAGTGTGTTGACCTTCACATCATTCGTTCCAAGGCTGTTTACCTTGGATTCAAGGATCCGTTTGATTGTGTCTGCCGTGTCTGCTCCGACACCATGTTCAGACGAAACGTATGTTGCTCCCGCCGCTTCTACCGCAGACCGAAGTTCGGCCACGGTTGCAGATTTTTGGACCTCTATTTTTGTATCACTTAATCGAATAGCTGTACAATCAAGCGTTTTTCCCACACTATCTGCTACTGCTGAAACATCAACGCCCTGAACGATGGTGACAACTTCGGATTGGAACTCCAATTGTATCCAGGAACCGCCATCCAAGTCAAGACCAAACTGCAGATTCGTAAACCCTTCACGTTCTCCGAATGGGACGAAGATCGCCGCAAGCGAGAGAGCGACCAACACGAGAACAAGTATGACCTGCGGATTACGAATGACGGCATGCCACCCTGAATATTCTTTCTTCTCCTTCTTCGGTGCTGAGAACTTTTTGGAACTCATTGTTTAGCACCTCCAACATTCTTTTTGGGTTGTTTTGATGTTGGCTGAGGCTTTTCGAAGCGGGACAGATACAGCCGAAGAACTCCGGCATTGAAACCCCAGGTGAAGATGATATCAGTAATGAGACCGATAATTAGAACGGCCGCAATATTATACAGAATTGGGACCTGACCGATAAATGCAACAATGAACATGGCAATTATAGCGGCAAGGGTCGTGGTTGTCATAATGATACCAGTCCTAAACGCGCCCTCCATTTTTTCCTCAAGCTTTCCCTGACGCTTGAGAACTTTCGTTGTCAACAGGATATTACTGTCAACAGAATACCCAATAAGCATCAAAAGAGCGGCTGTTGTTGCAAGAGATAATTCAATACCGAGGAGATTCATCATGGCCGCGGTTATGGTGATATCTGCAATTCCTGCAGAAACTACCGTAATAGCAGGGATGATTTTTCTAAAAGCAATGAAAATCACCACTGCCATGCCGATGAAAGCGAACAATATCGCCAACATTGCCTGGCTCTGGAGCGACGCCCCGAAGTTTGCCCCTATCTGATCGATGCTCGCCTGAGGGTATTTGGAAAGGGTATGATCGTTGAATGTCATCATATCCTCGTTGGACATGGGACCAAACTTAAGATAATATCCACCCGAACCAATACCTTCGTCGATGGATTTCATATCATATCCACGATAAAAAGCGACAATTTCTTCTTTAGTATCATCCGTATGGATGGTTACGGCAGTTCCACCGGCAAAATCAATTCCGGGGGTAACAGGCATTCCTGTCAATGCAAACGTTATGGCGACGATCACCAAAGCGATACCAAAAAGGACGGCAGGAATTGCCATCATGCGTTTTGGATCGTATTTGTTGATGTCGTATTTGGGAAGTTTCATACTGAACTAATATTTACGTTGAACAAATATATACACGTTCATATTGATGGAAAAAGAGAGATTATTTTGTTTCGACGCTGCCCTTCTGCTCGAGCATATCTTCTACGGTCGCGTTTGCATGATGATAGCGCGGACGGTTGGCTGTTTTTCCACCACAGGATATTGCTTCGACGGGGCAGAACTGAAGGCATGCAAGGCAGCCCTCACAGGTGTGTAGCCACTCTTTTTTTCCATGAGGGAGCGGACGAATATTGTTTACCGGGCATATCTTGGCGCAGATCAGGCAGCCGTTACATGCGGAGCTGACAACAAATTTTTTGTCGAAGTTGTGTATGTTACCGATGAAGGGCGCATACATGATCCGGAGAATGCTGCCAACGGCAGTGAATCCCACGATAGAATCCCGACGTTGTTTGATATCCTCCACAATGAGGGCCACCTTTCGAAGCGCATTTTCCCGGATGGTCTTCTCAATAGATTTCTCCGGAGGGGAATTGAGGGGGATGTAGTTGTCGGGCATCTGTATCCACCAGGCTGCATTGAGTTTGTGCCCGCTTTTTTCACACAGGGCATCTATCTGTTTTGTGGGAGATCCGCTTTTTCCTCCTTCGGTAACGATGGAGAAGACATATCCTGCGTGGGAAAGATCAAGAAGTGTGAAGAAATTTACAACGATCTTGGGGAGACCCATGGCATAGAGTGGATACACTATTCCAACATTTGCATCATCGGGTACTGTAAGCTTTTCACCGGTGAGCATACATTTAGGAATGGGGACAAGTTCGGTTTCAGGGAGTCGGGTAAATATTGCTTTAGCCACAGCGAGTGAATTGCCCGTTCCGGTAAAGTAGTACAGTATTGTTTTCATGGTGAAGCGCACCTCCGTTTGGTAATTATAGAGAGTCTATAAGATTAATCCTTGTGAATGAGTAAAAGAGTGCTGCGAGAGGGATCCGAACCCCCGACCTCGGGATTATGAGTCCCGCGCCCTAACCAACTAGGCCACCGCAGCAAATATGCATAATGAGAATGATGTATCTCAATATATAGATTACGAAATGCGGGGCTATTACAAAAGCCGGATAATACACTATTTCTAAACGGCATCAGGATCGTCCTGACCCAAAGGAGTAATACCTCACCAATGAAACGTATCTGACTAGAATGTCCCGACCAAAAATACTTTTAACGAATGACGACGGGATCAACTCCGGGGGTCTCTGGGCCGCTTTTGACGCCTTAACGCTTTTCGCTGATGTTACGATAGTCGCGCCGGCAACTCAGCAAAGTGCGGTCGGAAGATCGATCTCGATCTTCGAGCCGCTTAGAATGAATGAAGTAATGATGCATGGGACCCTGGCATACTCAGTTGAGGGGCGCCCAACAGATTCACTCCTCCTTGGTCTGTATGGACTAGGTCTCAAACCCGATCTTGTGGTTTCGGGCATCAATCATGGAGAAAACATCTCATTTGAATCGATCACAACCTCTGGTACCGTAGGAGCTGCTATGGAGGCGGTCAACCAGGGCGTTCCCGCCCTTGCATATTCGCTTCAAATGAGTGATGAGGGAAATAAATTTGCAGATCCGCGAACCCACAGAACGGATTTCTCCCAATGTAAAGAGGTCGTGACGAAGATCACAAAACTGTTTCTGGAAAAAGGATTCCCGAAAGGAAGCCAGCTGCTCAATATAAATATCCCATCTGAAAAAATAGAGGGATACGAGGCGACGGTTCTTGGGGAACGAATATGGGAAACATCGGTCGAAAAAAGAAGCGACCCGAGAGGCAAACCATATTACTGGATAAATGGAACGCCTATCTATATTCCTGAAGAAAATTCAGATGTGACAGCGCTCAAGAAAAATTATGTTTCCATCACCCCGCTTTCTATGGACAACACCGCATTCAAAGCGTGCAGTGAATTGAAAAAAATGATTGTGGATATTGATTAACACATACGAGCCACAACAGAAGCTACGTAACGTCCGAAATACTCGGCCTGACAAAGATCATAGTCTGTCAACTGACCATCAGCGGCAAGTCCGTAATGACCGCCGTTATGCTCCTCGTTGGACGCTTCCGGAGAGATCGGATCGCCAACAACGATCATTCCGTGGATCAGCATTGCCTGTACTATTGAGAGGATCGCTGTCTCTTTTCCGCCGGTCCGGTCACCCGATGTGGTGAATGCCGCACCAACTTTTCCAACAAGCTTTCCACGCACAAAGGTGGTATCATCAATAAGTTCTTTTAATTCCGCAGCTATACCACCAAAATATACAGGTGAACCGAGGATTATACCATCATAACGGACGAGATCGGTTGCACTCACACGATTGAATGAAAGAACATCAACGTCGATCCCCTCCACTTCTTTTGCTCCCTTGCCGATCGATTCAGCAAGGATCTTAGTTTTACCGGTCCTGCTGTAACAGGTCACAAGTATTGAGGCCATTCTTAGTTGGTAGGACCCCGGACACTTTAAGAATTGGTTTTGAGAACTTTATTCATACTCGGGTTCATCCTCATCAACACCATTCTTGTAATACCAGAGATCATAGGTCTCATACATCCCAAGTTCCATCGCGATCTTAACGGCTAATGTGTGCCAGCATTTTTTCCCATACAGAAAGGCATCACAACTGCAAAACGAGCCTTCAAGATAATATTCCCCAGTGTTCCCAACAACAACAAAGTAATCCCGATATTTTTTTATCCGATTTTCTCGTACAGCATCAACTGCTTCCAGCCCCCGATTACCATATGCACTGATGAATGCATTACGTACAACGTCGTTAAGTTCGCCTTCTGTCTTAAGGATCTGAAACGGGTTTGTCATTGAATGATCGAGGTGACCGGAATATCCTCAATGAACTCCCAGCCGTGGTTTTTTGCAAGCATACGCATGCCGGGAGCTTCAAGGGCATAGTGCGTTGCCTCGATACAGGGAATGGGTGATTCGCGGGCAACATTGTACTTTAGTTCGGATGCCATGTATGCTTCTGCCCCAAGAGAAACGGCTTCCTCGATCAATTCTGGATCGAACGCTGAACCTCCGGCGGCCGCTAATTTAGTAACACCAGATACATCTCCCCATACGCGAAGACCACACCCAAGAATACGGGATATCTCCATAAAATTTTTCGTCATCGTGCCAACAACCCCTATTGAACTCGGGGTCTTGTCCATTCGTACACAGTCTATGAGCCCGATTTCCTGTCCAAGAACATCGTTGATCCCTCCTTTTGCATGATCAAAATTTGTGTGCATGGCATAGAGGTTGATGTTGTTCTGCAGTAACGGGCGAAGTACATCGGCATTTCTCCCAGTAGCTCCATGCATGGGAGCCCAGAAAGCAGGGTGATGGACCACAAGAGCGTCAAGCTGCAGTTTCACAGCACACTCGCAAACATACGGCGTGGCATCCAAAGCACACCCTACCTTTTGTATTTCGTCTGTTCCCTCCACGATCAGACCAATTCTTCCTTCATCAAAATCCTCAGCTAACATCGGCGGGGCAATTTTTTCCAGAAGAGCGATGAACGCGTTTTTATGCATAATCATAATGGATATCCAAATCTCAATTGAGTTTCTTGATCCGAATCTTTTCCGGTTCGGGTTGTAGATCTTCGCTGACTTCTCTAAACGTGGAGATCGGTTTTATCGTAAGAGCATTGATGTAGAGGGAGTCTGCATTGGTGACTTTACTAAATACGCGGCCTAATATCTCAACATCTGCTCCAACTCCAACCAGAGGATCGGGAAGAGCAAAACGTTTTACAACGACCTGACCCGTTGTATCCTGGATCAGATATGAGGGTTTGTTCATCATGAGTCCGGTGACTTTCAGAACTTTCCCTTCAACGAGCACGATGTTTCCCCGCATTGCTGGAGAGAGTTGACGAGCTCGGATGAGTTTTGCTTGGGAGTGGTATTTTGGGGCGTCACGAAGGATCTGCTTCTCGTTTGTGTAGGAGATCCAGAGAGGAAGACCTATGAGAAGAACACAAAGGGGTAGACCCAGATATATATAAATAAGATCTTTGGTGGAACCGTAGGTCATTGCACACATAACTGCAAAAAAAACGGTTGCAGCAAGAAGAATAGGCGGGGGCCTAACGGTTATGCCTTTTATTTTCATCTGAGTAAGAAATAGGCGGGGGAAGATTATGAAGATTACCCTGACACCTTTCAGAGGATTGATTATCCAATACCACCCACTATTAATAACACATATGACCCGTCATCAGGTTAAGATCCCATCCCTTCTTATGACAACAATAATGGTTGGTATTTCATCAGTAGACGGTACACTTTTTGCAACAGCCAAGCCCTGCCCACTGTGCGGAGGAAAACCTCAGCCATATGATACCAAGAAAAAACATTATGTAACGCTGAGGACCCCAATGGGGCAAAGAAGGATCAACGTGAATGTCAGACGATTCAAATGCAAGAACTGCGGGAATCTTATTTATGCACAGGAACCATTTTATCCCGATACCCGGGTTGGATCTGCGATCATAGATATGGCAATATCTCTCTCAAGGCTCCATTCCTACTCCCACACAGCAGAAATAATGAAAGCTCTCGGGATCGAGATCGACAGAGGGTCGGTGCGAAATTATGCACTATCGGATATGGCAATCCCTCAGGCAAATTTTCTGTACGGTATGCAGTTGCCAAACTCATTCATTTCTATTATGACAAAAGAGATCTCTGGACCAAAAGGATCCAATTCAGCTCAGGATATCCTAGCAGCAAGTGGTTATCCATCAACCTATAAGGCTCCAGCAGATGGGAAAGGTACTTCTGCGGAGTTTCAAAGACAGAAAAAACTCAAAAAGAAAAGTTAGGTTTTCGAATCAAAGAAAATCTGCTAACTCTCGAACCGCATGAGCCGGTAAAGCGTCTGCTGGAATTCCTATTGCAGCTGTAAGATCGATACCCCCAACAAGGGGAGCAAAAAACGGAGAGCCTATACCCCCAACTAATATGACATCGGCTCCGGTATCGTTTGCAACTTTTTTCACTGCGCTGCAGATCAGATCTTTTTGAGCAGTCCAGAAGGACTCTGCAATTTTAACAGCCCCACTTTCCCCGATCTCTTCCAGATCAGCACAAACGGTTCGGGCAAGGCGTCTGAGACAGGCATCACGGGATACCTCTTTTCCATCCGGAGTCGCCGATGAGTATTCATCAGACCCTATGTGACCGAGAACAAAATGGACGTCACCCGAACAAGCAAAATACTCTGTAGAAAACGGAGTCAGAACACCATCTATTTCTGCTGAGTTTGCGAGGGTAGCGACCGGCGTTCTTAGCATCCCCGTATAAACCAGATATCCTGCCTGAAGACGGAGCGTGTCTGTCATGTTGATGAGATCATCGAACCTGGCAAAAGGAACAATATCGGCGGTCGTGCTGCCGATATCCAGCATCATGCCGTTTGGATAGGTGCGGCGAAGAAGATCGACGGATGCAAGCCAGTTTGCAGCTGCAAGTTCCGGACATGATTGGGTATGGAAGGCCCCGTCGGTCCCGTAAAATATGGCGTCAGGAAATGTTTTTTTCACCGCATCAACAATGAAAGAGATGCCTTCGGTTTTATTAAAAAAACCGTCAGCGAGTTCGCCGCTCATTACCACTGCGGCACTTTCGGCAGATCCATAGCTCCCAACGATCTGTTCCAGATCGGACTCCTTCCAGAGAGGGCAGTAATGGATGTGGACGCCTTTTTTATCAATGACTTTGAGGTTGGCACCTCCGACGTCAATACCGATCACTCTACAGTTACTCCGCCCACATCATCGAATTGTGCGACCTTACCGTTGAGATGAACGCATTCAGGAGGCAAGCCGACGGTTGCTTTTAGAAGAACATCGGCGATCTCCTCTTCGATCACATGCACGATCCCAAGAAGGCTCATGGTTGGACGGGGATTTACATCAACGACCCAGATCTTTTCACCGACAATCATGTCAAGACCGACATACCCCTGACATCCGAGTGTTTCGATGGCTTTTCTGGCTACTTCGATCATCTCATCTTCACGAGGGGGATGAACTGGAGTTTGCCCACCTTTGTAGGTGAATTTACCATCAACTCCGATATTGCAGAACTGGCGGTTGATCGTCAGAAATACCGGGGGGAGCCCGCTGTAGAAACCGCAGGCTTCTCCAACAATGCGGCTGCCAACAATACTCACACTATAATGTTCACCCTCGAGATATTCGACGGACATCTCACCTGCACCCGGAAGTTCTCCATCTTTTGCGATACGAACACCGACCGAGCCGGATCCTTTGACCGGTTTGATCACGCGTTTGCCTAGATGATCAGAAGAAACCTCGGCCGGCACATCGATGCCTATCTTCGAAAGAAGTTTCGCAGAAAGACGTTTGCTCGCACAAACTGCAACTGCAGTACTATCTGAGCCTATGTTGTGTGTGGCTAGCTCAAGTGTATTAGTATATTTTGCGAGATATTCATCTGGGGCTATTACCAGACCGTAATCACAACCAGGAGCAAGACGATCGATCTCCGCGTCAAAATCGCTTCCGGAAGGCATGACAACTGTGTGCCCACAGGCTTCAAAACTCTTTTTCAGAGCGGAAACCATGGCTTTACCTTCTGGAGC
>DALTVX010000022.1 GCA_029987395.1 Methanocorpusculum sp.
ATTTATATATGATGAACACACCAAACCAAAAATAAGCCCGATCCTGCCGTATTTTATTTTTGTCAGCAAAAAATACCACACAAAAACCTATCAAAAATCATCATCGAGAGGTCAAAATGGAATCGAAACACCTATTTGCGAATGGAAAATCTCAAATTTCGCATCAAAAATCTTCAATTTTTCACACCCCTATTTTGTTATCAAATTGCTAGCAAATTTCACATTTTGCGAAACACTCAAATACCCTCAGGAAAAACAATATGTTAGCAGGTTGTCAGCAAGTTTGCTATCAAATCTGTCAGCACCCGTTCATCGGGAGGAAGTGAGAATATAACGCAAAAATTTACCCTGTGCATAGACGACTCAGACAAACACCCCCTCCCTCTCAAAAAAACAAAACCCCCATGCCCCCGTGGGCACGTGGATCGACCATCACACCTCCCCCGCCTTCAATACCCCTCCCACCCATACTCGCACGTTACAGAAACGCCCCGGGACCCCGTCACCTCACTCACATCCATCACCTCACTCACATCCGCCACCAGAGGCACATCCATCACCTCACTCACATCCATCACCTCACCCACATCCGCCACCAGAGGCACATCTGTAACCAGCTTCGATAAAACCACCTTCGATAAAACCAGCTTCGGTGCTTCCCGCTCCCCTAAAGCACCAAACTGCATCCGAGGAACACGCCCCTCAGTCGCAAAAAAACCCCCTAACAGATCACTCCACACCTCCGCCACCTGATACTTCGGCATACTCGCATCATGCAAAGCCACCGAGATCATCGCCCCCTCCCCATACACCTCCGGGGAACGTGGAACGATCACCCCATGAAGATGCTGCTGTTTTCCAATATACGTCACCTCACCCTCATAGATCACCTTCATCCAGCCTGCATCACGGTGCGTAAACCGCCTCTCTCCAATCAAAAACGGCTCGCACCAATCAAGCCCCATCCAGTCCAGATCCACCGGATCGCCCTTCAGCCGCAAACCCGGAGACGAAATGTTCCTCATCATCCCCGTAAGCACCAGATCAGGCTCCATCTCAATAAAATTACACAAAGGCGAGTGGCCGTTCCTCACCCGGTACTCACGGAGAATTTCCGCAAGATGGCAGCTTCGCACATGCCCCGCCGCCCTCTTCGAATAACCATCATACGAAGTCATCGCATACGAATACTCAAACTCCACCCCGGTCGAAAGCCGCAGCCTCCACAAACACGCCGCAGGATTATCCTTCACGATCGGCGGCCCCGACTCCTCATACCGCTTCTCGCGATACTGCACGATCATGCCAAACGTATTCACCAAACCCGAATTTGCAAGCGTAAAGGACACCGGCAGCTCGGTACCCACAGGACGGATCAAAATAAATCCGCTGCCCTTTGGCAGATCCGACCGACGGGGGTGGCCCGGCTTAAACGGGATCCACTCTGACCATGCAAGATCCTCGCATACATCCGGTGATGCAGCCATCTCATTCATACATATATATTTTTTTTAGGAGTATATCAACCCCAAACCGCGCACCGCGGTAATGCCTCGGGTAGTCGGAAAAAGAGGTATGTCAGTGAGAGAGATGGCGTACAGAAATTGAGAGAAAACTAAGCTTTGCTCTCCGACTCGGGTCTACGACCCTCGCTAGCATCCATCCCGCCTTTCGATCAACGTACACGCCGCACACAACCGATGACTCGTCGGCTCCCCGCATGACTCACACCGGCCCATCTCCGTCACCGGACCCTTCCTTGGCCCAAGCTTCGCAAGAAGTCGCTCCTGTCCGGTCACGATATTCATCATCGTCCCGGGATTTTTATACTCCAACTTCCCTAGACCGGTCCGGACCCCGGCACGCAGAGCATACGTCGTATACGGACACTCCGGCAGATCTGTCAGCAAATGGTTCACCAGCCCATAAGCCACCGTCTCCCGCTCCGTCGAACGGCATAATGGTTTGATCCTCGGTAAAAAAAGCGTATCCGCATCTGTTCGATACGACTGCATAACTCGGGTCGCATCCCCACGCAGATAATTCATCAGCACCGACTGTGCCTCATCATCCAGACAATGCCCCGTCGCGATCTTCGTCGCCCCAACCTCTCGGGCAGCCTGATTCAACGCACGCCTTCTAAGTGTACCGCAGACTGAACACGCCTGCTCCGGGTTTTTTTCCAGCAGCTCATCCAGCGTCTTCCCGCAGATGTCCGTAAACGAAATCAGCTTATCGGCAAGACCAAGCTTATCGCACAAACTGGTCGCCGCCAAAATAGTGTCATCCCGGTAACCATCGATCCCCTCATCCACCGTGATCGGGATAAGTTCCGCGTCCAGATCCATTTTTGCGAGCACCGTCAAAAGTACCGTCGAATCCTTCCCACCAGAAAGACCAACCCCGATCCTATCCCCCGGCTCGATCATATGATATTTTTCGATCGCCGCCATTACGCGGTTTTCATACCATACTGAAAAATGCTCCCCGCAAAATCTTTGTTGAGAGATCAAGTCGAGATACACCGCCTTCCTCTCGCAAAGCCCGCACTGTGCCATCTTATCCTCCGTGCACGATCGAGGTCGCCCGCAGGATATCATCCTCTTCCACAAGATCGTCCGCGAGAAGCAACTCGCCGTCTCGTGTCACGAGAATCTCATACGGATTTTGATCCAGACGGAGCAGGATCTCCTCAACCGTACCGGCATGGGTCGTCTCGACCAAACCATCTGGGAGATAAAGCGTGACCATTATTTTTTCGTATAATCCTTGCCCATGTACTGGTGTTTGTCCGAAAATCCGCCTTTCGCAACAACATAGAACCACTGGAACGCAGAACGGAACAGACCGAAGTTGATGTATCTTCTCATCGAAAATCCGACGATCATCTTCATATCCAGAACCACGCGGCCGTAGTTTTTCATGCGTTTCGGCAGTTCCCAGTCGTCTCCTGCATCACAGACCTTATACATCCCGGCCTCGATAAACAACGCCTTTCGAAATGCGGTATTTGCTCCAAGCGTCGCATAGAAAATGCCGGTCCGTCCCCCAATTCTTACAACCACATTGTAGAGGAACACCTCGAATTTGTGTTTAAATCCGGGTTCCAGCGGATAGATCGGTCCGTAGATCGTGGATGCATCCGGATATTTCTCGAAATCCTTCACGATCCTTTCAAGCCAGGGTCTTGGCAGGAAACAGTCCGCATCGGTGGTCACGATAAGATCATACTTACTTGCAAGAACGCCGTCGTTTCGGGCACCGCCCACCTTCTTGCTTGTCTGGATAAACACCTGATCAGCATACTTTTCAGCGATCTCACGTGTCTTATCCTTGGATCCGCCATCGACCACGACGATCTCATACTGATCTCGTGGGAGCGACTGGTCACAGAGACTTTTCAGGAAGGCTTCGATACCCTCCTCTTCATTGAATGATGGAACTACAACTGAAATCATGCTAATAACTCCGCATAAAGGTCGGCATGCATTTGAGCGACATTTTTGAGATTGAATTTTTCAACTGATTCTCGTGAGGTCGATGCCGCACGTCGCCAGACCTCTTCATTCCGGATAAGTGATTCCGCACCATCGATGTCTGAGAAAAAACCCGCGATACCGTCGAACACATCCCTGAATTCCGGAAGGTCACGAGAGATAACAGGCACCCCGCTCGCTAGTCCTTCGAGAACAACCACCGACATGATCTCTCCATACGATGGAACAAAAAGAAGATCTGCTCCACAGTAAACACCCGTGATATCTGGAACAAAGCCTGTGAAGATCACATTATCACCGGCTTTTGCTTTCTCTACATCGATTTGTTTGTGCTTCGTGGAAAATTTACCATAAGCATAGCCACCGACCCAAACAAATGTGTATTCTGGCATCCTTTTTGCAAGCCAGAGGAAATCGAAGATCCCTTTTCTCGGTGTTTGCTGAGCGACCGTTAAAATTACTTTTGCATCGTCATCGACACCAAGAAACTCCCGGAATTCTCGGCGTTTCTCTGCGGATGGTGCAAATTTTTTCATATCGATACAGTTTGGGATCTGCGTCATCGGCATGCCAGGCAGCATCTCCTGAAGCTCCAAAGTACTCGGTTTGGTGATCGTGATCATATGATCAAATCTCCGGTAGATTGGGGGATAGAGTAGATTGATAAGTCCGGCGGCTGCGAGATTTCCGATGTTCAGGCGCGGGGTTGAGTGAGCAGTGAGAATGGTTACACCTTTACTTCGGATCCGATCGATATTGACTCGTGGTCCAAACGTGTGACAGTGATAAATATCATGGTCATGGTCACGACTGTTGAGCTCCACCTCGACGCCCTGGGTCTCCTTGAGGCCTTCATAGAGCATCATTGCAGCCGATGAACAGCCAACGTACTTTAGCATCGAATAGCTTTCTACGCAGATATTTACTCTCATGTATTCTTCTCCACAAAATTCATGACGCTCCTGATGCAGCCGTCCATATTGATGTACTCGAACTCAGAGAATCTGCCGACAAGATCCACCCCGATGGTCTTTTCAAGATAATCACGGACGATCTTGATATTTTTCAGGTACTCGAGATCGTAGACAACGTAGGCGAATTCGAAGTGATCGACGGCGGTGTGTACGACGTCATCGCTGGACGGAATAATACCCATTCGGACAAGACCGTCGACCGTGTGCATGATAAGCTCCTCATCGTTCATCTTCGAAACATCGTCGCCTTCATTGTAGGTTATTTCTGCAAGTACGGCAGAACAGCCCGCAGGCGCCACCTGACTCGAGAAGTTGGACGGGAAGGAAAGACGGTTGAAGGCTCCCCATTTTTCCTCCGGGACATACATCCAGGAGATATCGGGGGCGGTTCCTTTGAACCCGACCGAGATACAGGCAATCGAGTTGTATCTAAGGGCGTCGCATGCCTCTTTTATTTGTGGGGGGACATGCAGCATCGGGAGAAGGGTCTGCAAGGGCAGGGTCGAGATAACTCGATCTGCCAGGATCGTTTCTTTTCCGTTCGAGACCGCCCAACCGTCACCTGTGTTCACGACTGAGGTCACAGTATAGTTTGTTTTGATCGACTTGATTATTGGTTTTGCGATAGCGTGTATGAGTGCCTCGATACCGCCTTCGATCGGATAGGAAAACACCGCCTGATGGGTGTATCCTTCGGTCTCGATACCTACCGCCGATTTGATGATGTCTTCCACAGGCGGACGGGGGACACGTCCGTCCATCCAGTGTTTCGACATTTTGTCGGTCGGGTAGTTCCAGATCTTTTCATTGTAGGGCACGAGGTAGCATTCGGCGATCCCTTTGCCAAAGGTATAATAGATCCAGTCCTTGAAGCTGGTTGGCTCCGGGACCTCGCCTTTTTCGACCGCTACCAGATTCTTGACGTATTCATTGATGCAAAAGAACAGATCCTCTTTTGGGAGAGCCGACAGTCCGTTCTCGAATGGGTATTTAACATACTGACCTTTATAGAATATTTTGGTGTTTCTGTCTCTAAATTCCCGATTTTCTGCAAGAACGTTCTGCATGAATGAAAGGACCTCGGTGTCCCGGGAGAAGATTATATGCGATCCTCCGCAGTCGAAGGTGAATCCGTTTCTTTTTTCGGATCTGCACAGACCGCCGATCTTTGGTTCCTTTTCGAGGACCGTGACTTCATGCCCTTTTTCCTTGAGGAGACGTGCGAGAGTGACCCCGGTCAGACCTCCGCCTAAAATTGCCCACTTCACGAGTACATATTTGGGGCTGAACAATAATAAGATGAGTACGTGCGTTTCCACTTAGAGAACACAGAAGGGATGGTCACATAAAAAAAGGGTGGTCAGTGAATGACTTTGTGGATGACTTTTCCGCTGATCGACCGTTTCATTTCGATCGCGTGATACTGGCACATTTCATGGCAGCAGTAACATCTGATACAGTTGGTCAGATCGAAGGTCGCTTTTCCCTGGACGATCTCGACCGCTTTTACCGGGCAGATACGTACACACTGCCCACATCCGACGCATTTTTTCGGGTGTATCACCGGGGATGGTTCATACCTTTTTCCCATACGCTGGAGCTTTCGGTATATCGTTTTCTTGTGCCAGGCTTCCTTCTGGCTGCCGTGATATGTGGAAGGATGAACGTAATCCAAGATCGGAACGATCTCCTCGCCCTCGACCACGACCTCCTCGACCAGACCCCGTCTCAGGGCGGCCATAGTCGTTCCGATGGTTTCGGGCTTCATGTTTATGAGGGTCTGGGCGGAGATGTCCAGACCATACACCGAGTGAGAAGCAAGAATGTAGCCAACATCCCGGGGTTCGCCGCCCATTGGCCCGTTTCCTTCCATCCCGACGATCGCGTCCATGACGACAAAGTCAGGTTGGATCAGTTCGTTCAAGTCGACAAGCATCTCGGAAAAGTCGATCGCATCCGGAAACCGGGAATGAAACACCGGTTTGTCAAGACCCGGCACAACACCAAAGGTGTTTTTCACCGCACCGGAAAAATGCGTGAACATGTGGGTCTTTAGCTTGCAGACCGAGATGATGACATCGGCATCACACGCCTGATTGATGACGGTGAAATGTTTCATCATATTCCCTTCTGCACAGCACCGTTCCTTATATCCGGTGTCATAGGATAATTTGACTCCAAGCTCCTCGGCAACCTTTTCGATCCCGCATTTGTGATAGACTCGTTTGAGGACTCGTGGAGAGTAGATGATCCCGGCACCAGGACTATCGGCGATCGTGAGAACTCCGCCGGCTTCGATGATCAGTTTTCCAACAGCATAAACTACTTCAGGATGTGTGGTTATCGCACGGTCGATTCCGGCATCGGACAAGAGATTTGGTTTCAGCAAAACCTTTCTGCCGTCGATTCTTGGAAGACCTCCGGTAGCTTTTATCGCTTTTCTCACCGCTTCAAGTACTTTTTCCCTGTCGTAGGTGTCACATTTTGCTGAGCCGGTTATACTTTTCATATTCTTTTAGGTTATTTGTATTATAGCTGTACGCCGGATAAAAAATATTATAATGATTTACTATAATTGGTAATATACAATATTAAAGATAGTGTCTTGGTACTATGTGTTTTTTGAATAGATATTTCAATTTGTTGGATCGAGTAATATTCTTTTGGAGAATCTTTTTTTTGTGCTTCGGTTTCGTGTACGGGATTTTTTGGGTGGTATCACTCGCAAGGCAAAGCCTTGCTCGGCTAAGGTTGTCTGCTTTCAACGTCCACCCTGCTATCACACGAAATGCACGAAAAAAATACGAAAACACGAAAATAAAAAAATAGATTGGATGGGGATACAGATCGTAACCTCCCCCATCCCCCACACGAAACTTTCGAAAATCAACGAAATTCACGAAAAGGGGGACAGGGGTGGAAAAATGGATGTTTTTCTTTTTTTATCTGGGGTGCGGGGCCGCGACTTCGACGCGGAGCGGCCCACGGTTGGGAATCTTATTTGTGCATTCAGGAAGAGGTATTCTCTTTTTCGCGGGAGTGGGCGTATCCAACCCTTTAGGCGAACTGAATCAGAGTTTCTGTTGATAGTGTTCTTCACTCGAAATCTGTGAAATTAAATGTAATTATATTGATGTCCTATAGGCCGGGTCGCTTAAATACAGCATTTTATACTCATTTTGTGCGTACTGATCCGTCATTGATGCCAGATAATCCCATAAAATTCGTAAAAAATCAGGATCTTCACGTATCAACTGAGTCAATTCAAGTTCAGTTTCGGGATTTTTCTTATCAAACACATAACGAATATTTTTTCCAGTATCTCCATCTCTTTTGCGTAAATCAGATAATTTTTTCAGGAGGGATTTATCGCGGCAAACACTTGTATATCTAATCAGAACTGAATCAGGCAGTTGCTTCGGTTTATTGAGATACGCTTCAATGATTGATTTTAGTAAGAAATCTGCTTTCCCATTTTCTCGATTTATCCTTACATTATTGATAATATAAGTAGTTTGCAAATTCTTCAGGCAATTAAATAATGCATCGCTTTTGAGTGTTTCAGTTTCACTTGCGAGTGCTTTTGTTAATGGAAATATTTCAGATGACTTCTT
Source organism: Methanocorpusculum sp. (assembly GCA_029987395.1). Taxonomy (GTDB): domain Archaea; phylum Halobacteriota; class Methanomicrobia; order Methanomicrobiales; family Methanocorpusculaceae; genus Methanocorpusculum. The sequence goes on from DALTVX010000022.1 coordinate 8,086, forward strand.
GCCTTTTGAATATTCTTCCATTTCTTTCCTGATTTTTTGACAGGAAATCAAAATCAGATATCCTATTGACCAACTGATAAATTCATGAAAATGATCTTTTTCAATTCTTATTGTTGGATGCTGTAATTGGCATTTTTCCTCGATATTGATGTGTCTTTTATCATTCAATGATATGAATTTCTTCTCTTTCAACACATTGTAAATCTCTGTGTTTTTTTCATCGTTAAGAAATGTTGTGAGAGCATGGCGAAGAATTGGCTGGACTTTATAATCCGCTTCAACTGCATCATCAAGATCATGACATACTTGTGCAATTTCATCTGCAATTGCAACTATTTGGCCTTCTAGCGACAAGACGGAATAATCATGATTGTTATGGGGATCATATGTTGTATCAATATGCAATTTATCTCCCATTTCATTGATAATATCAGAATAACGGTATAACCTACCATCTCTTTCCCCATAGTTATATCTTATTCGGGAGTGTTTTAGGATACCTTCAAGAGTTGTATAACTTACATTCATACCACGGCTATACTGCTTTTTCGTTTCATCATAATGTTCTCCTTCCCAGGAATGTAGCATCCTTACGCTTTGATAATTATGTTTGAAATCAAAACCAGGATTTGAAATGTTAAATTTGTCTAAAATTGAATGCGCTTTAGAACCTTCTTTCTCTTTTCCCTGTAAAACTCTATCTAAAAAATCCTCTCCCTCATGTCCAAAGGGTGTATGACCTACATCATGACCTAAGGCAATTGCCTCTGTCAAATCTTCATTCAGACCTAAAGTACGTGAAATAGCACGTGCTATTTCACGTACTTCGAGTGTGTGTGTCAGTCTGGTTCTTGTATGTTCATTTTGTTCAATTCCGGGATATGTAACCTGAGTCTTGTGCATAAGTCTCCGAAACGTACGGGAATATAGTACACAATCACAATCATGCTGAAAAATAGTCCGAGTATCCTTTTCTGTGGTTAGACTTCCATAATCTTTGGAAGCATTCGAATATGGCAGATATTCACGTGCTTCTTCAGAATAATATGACATATCCTTTGCAGCAAATAAACGAGACAATCTTTTTTCAGTCATTTAAGTATAGATTCATCTACTATATGTTATACATATCTGGCAATGTGAATTAGATGAGAGTAATATTCATGAATATTCTAAGATAATCCTGAAAAAATATTGGTATTAATGAAAATCATGGTCATGATGCTCCATTGATTTTCTATCCCTCTATATGTGCCATTTGGGCGATAATCGGATTTACCCGGCGCTCCTGCAAAAAAGAGGATAACTTTTCCTGAATTCAATAAATAAGATATCTCCACCGCGGGACGCTCCGCGCCGGAGTCGCGTCCCCGCACCCCGAAATCAATTTTTTTATTCCTAATCTTCTTTTGAAAATTGAAGTAAATAGACTCTTCAGCACCTGCCTTCTTTTCGTGTATTTCGTGTGCTGAACTACACAAACCCAAATCTCCCGTACACGAAATCGAAGTACACCAAAAAAGCCGACGCAAAAACTAATTGCAGGGTTTTTTCCGATTTCCGAAATTTACCCTCGGCCACGTCCAAGCGTATACACCCGGGACTTCTCCCTCTCTCCCGAATACACGAAGCCCGCCTTTTCCAAGACCCTTTGCGATGCCGCATTCCACTCATACGGCTCGGCGAAGATCTCGTCGATTGCAAACCTATGAAACGCTTGCCCGCAGATCTCCGCGATCATCTTCGTCATGATCCCTTTGCCCCAGTAGGGTTTGCCGAGCCAGTAACCGAGTTCTGCAGCTCCGCCGGGTCCTGCTAATGATAAAAAGCGATGAATTCTTTGCGTCGTCGAGAGTTCTGCGAAGGGAAAAATAACCTTCCTGCCGATTCCTCACGATCAAAGATTTTTAGCAAAAAAAAGAACTGAAGTGAGATCAGCTCACTCGATGATCTGGCTCTCGGCGAATCTGTCTTCTGTCGCAAGCAGGAACTCCGACGACTGGGTGATCGCGTTCTTTGGGCAGATATCGATACACTGACCGCAGAAAATACAGCTTGACACATAGATCCGGATCCTTTTCTCGGCACGCGGTTTATCCTCTCCCTCTTTTACAGGAGGTACGGGATAGGTGACCAGTTCGATCGCATGGGACGGACAGACCCTCATACACAGCGAGCAGCCGTTGCAAAGCGACCTGTCATAGACAAGTTTGCCCCGCATACCTATCGGCGTCTCGACCGGAGGAGTGAGTACAGCCTTTCCTTTGTTCACTTGTTCAAGAAAACCGGTGATCGTTTTTGGAAGGCGAGCTGCCGGGAAGAGGTTGGTGGCCGGTTTTTTTACCACCTGGACGAGGATCTCTCTAAGCATCGGCAGCATCTTAGATACCTCCCATCAAAAAGGCATCCAGCATCAGGAAAATAATGGCCGCGATACCAAGTCCGCCGAAGATGAACCAGTAGACCTTGACGACCTGAGTTATTCTGAACCTTGCCATCATCGTTCTGATAACGGTCACGGAGAAGATCGAAACGAGGACAACCTTGACAAAGAAAAAGACAAGGTCGATCAATGCTGCTCCAACTCCCGTAAGTCCAAGCACCGGGGAAAGGTTCCATGGAAGAAGAATGATCACGCCAAACGCGATCATCGCGATGGTTTTTACCGCCTGAGCGAGGGAAAAGACACCGAGGTTTCTGCCAGAGTACTCGACTAAAATACCGCCGGCTAGTTCTGTCTCCGCTTCGGGCGTATCAAACGGCACCTTCGAAAGTTCTGCGGGCGTGATCCAGGTAAAGAGGATCACAAGGATCAGGAGACCAACGATTCCGAGCGGTCCAACGACATCCCAGACCGAGGTCTCCATGAGAGTTATGAAGGAGAATGGCTCGGCAACATTGGCGGCCATGAGTCTCCAGGCGATGATGATGACCGAAACCGCGAGCGGAAGTTCGTAGGCGATCATCGAAACCATCTCACGCTGGGCACCGATGGTGGCATATGGTGAACCTGATGCAAAACCCCCGATCACCAGTGCGAGTGACGGAACGATCAGGAGATAGAGCACGAGGATCATGTCGCCGGCCTCTCCAAGGATCGGGGCCAGGCTTCCAAAAGGCAAGTACATTAGTACTGCGATGGAGGAGGCAAGGGCGACGATAGGCATCAGATTAAAGAGCCAAGGTATCGCATTTGCCGGAACGATGCTCTGTTTGGTGAACAGTTTTCTCACATCCGTGAACGGCTGAGAGAGAGGGGGGCCCATACGTGCCTGCATGTGGGCGACGATCCGCCGGTCGATCCCGGCGAGGAACAGACCAACGAACATCGCGATCAAAGCGAGAACGATGGTTCCGCCGACCGCAGAAAGAATGATGTTCATTGCATCATCCTCCGGGACTTCTCGTAGGACATCTTTGCAAGCTGCTCCTTCGTGAAGATCTTTGTCGAGCCGTTATCCGTGACCGCGACCCGATCGGTACATGACATGCATGGATCGATCGATGCTACGATGACCGGGATGTCGGCAAGCTGAGCGCCTTTGAGAATGATCGGCCAGACATGAGCATTACTATATGTAGATGCCTTGACCTTCCACGCGATCGGAGCTTCAGCTCCGTCCATGGCAACATAATGGACCGCTTCCCCTCTCGGGGCTTCGTGGCGTCCGACCGCTTCGCCGGATGCTTTTTTGCAGACTGAGAGGATCTTTGCGACCTTCTCTTCCCAGATGACGGGGCCACAAGGCATGTTGTCGAGGCATGTTTCGATGATCTCGACCGATTGAGCGACCTCAAAAATGCGGACAACGATCCTGTCATAGGTGTCACCGTTCACAGTGCTCCCGTATATGGTCGGCATGACCGGTTTTAAGTCAAGGTCGCCGTATGCACAGTAGGGGTAATCAACTCGAAGATCTGCAGTAACGCCGGATGCACGCGAAGTCGGCCCGACGGCGGAATATGCCATCGCGGTCTCAAATGAAAGAAGACCTGTGCCGACACAACGTGATTTTATCACGGCGTCTTCGAGGAACAGCTTTTTTAGTTTGCCGAATACTTCCTTGTAATTGTTCAGGCATTTGCGGATCTTTTCGTACTTGTCTTCGGTGATATCCCGGCGTGTTCCGCCGATCTGAATGATATCGTAGTTTATCCTGTTTCCCGTGATCAGCTCGATCGCGTCCATTGCGTCCTCCCTGACTCTCCAGGCAAGATGGAACAGTGAGTCGAATCCAAGTTCGTGGGCCGCGACCCCTGCCCATAGCAGGTGTGACTGGATACGTTCGAACTCGGCTATGATCGCTCTGACATAATCGCCCCGTTCAGGAACGGTGATGTCAGCGATCTGCTCGACCGCCCGTGCAAACGAAAGCGAATGGGTAACTCCGCAGATTCCGCAGATACGGTCTGTTAGGTGCACGATCTGGACCGGGTTTCGTGAAAGACCCATCCATTCGATACCTCTGTGGGTTTGACCGGGTGTGAAGTCAGCTGAGATGACCTCCTCTCCAACTACGGTGAGTTCGATATGCACCGGCTCTTTTAATGCCGGGTGGATCGGACCTACCGGGACGATGTATGGCGCATTTCCTGCCATTTACTCATCCTCCAAAGGTGCAGGTGGCCGGTTTTCCGGTCTGCCGCATGCCCACAGATTTTTGATCATCGAGTCCGGGATCCTCTTCTCGTCCTTTCGGAGGGGATAGACATCCTTTGGGAAATCCTGCGGCAGGAAGAATTTATGTTTTGCTTCCGGCAGTCCGTCGACGATGATGCCGAGATACTCGCGTTTTTCCTGTTCGGTGAATGCCGCCCCTTCCATCAGATCGGTGATCGTCGGGATATGCGGATCGGCTTTCGGGAGGTCAAAGGAAAAGATAAGCATGAACTCAGTTTTCTCGATCCCGCCGTACAGCGAGAAGATGTACTGGATCCTTAAGTGTGGATCCTTTGCTCCCTTGTCGTATCCGGAGATGCAGGACAGATGAGGATATCTGATCTTCATCAGCTCCTCGACCGCCTTATGGATCGCTTGCCTCTGGATCGTGATCCAGACATTGCTACTTTCCCGTTTCTTCACTCCTTCGGCTCTGACCTTGATGGAGGATTCCAGCATAGAATCGCCGAGTGAGGCTTTGAGTTTATCCACCACTTCTGCGGGGGTATATATTTCGTCCATTATTTTCCTCCTGCAAGTCGTTCTAATTTCGCTATCGCGGTAACTACGCCGTTAATGATCGCCTCGGGCCGCGGTCCGCATCCAGGAACATAAACATCCACTGGAATGATCTGGTCGACAGGGCCTGCCAGGTTATAGGATGTGGAAAACACACCGCCCGACTGACCGCAGGTCCCAACGACCATGACAACTTTTGGTGAGGGCATCTGGGCATATACACGCCGCAGACGGTCTGCCATCTGGTTTGTTACGGGGCCTGTTACGAGTAATACGTCGGCATGTCGGGGGGATCCCACAAGTTTTATGCCGAAGCGTTCCGGATCGTATCTTGGGGTCAGGGTCGCTACGATCTCGATGTCGCAACCGTTACATGAACCCGCGTTGAAGTGGAAGACCCATAGGGATCTGTTTAACGATTTCGTGAGTTTCATACCATGATCACCACCACGAAGATAACAATGAC
>DALTVX010000023.1 GCA_029987395.1 Methanocorpusculum sp.
CCCACTTCGGGTCTACGACCCTCGCTTGTTCACAAACCTATGGTTTGCTCCCCACTTCGGGTCTACGACCCTCGCTTGCGTCCAACCCGCAATCTATTACCCTTCCAAAAACCTAATTATTAAATAACTCATGGCTCCCGCAAAGACTCAGATCGCCGCCGCTCTCCTCATAGGATGGATGGGCACCGTTTCAGCGATAATGATCCTTGCACGGACCATCAACATCGAGATCTTTTTTGTCCTCTGGCTCATCGGCTTTTTGATCATCACCGAGTTTCTTGTCGTAACAACACTCCGACCAAAAAGCGCACGCTGGCAAAGACTCATCGGGATTGCAGGCGTCGGCATCTTTGCCGTCATCATCATAATGAAGATCGTGGAGATCATTGCAAAATGAAAATCAACATCGTCGCCGCGGCCGCAGCACTTGCCGTCATTTCGGCACTCATTCTGATCATCCTGGTTGCAGGAGGGGGCACCCTTCTCTATGCGGCAGAAGGAAACGTTGCGACACCTGATCACGCCGATGCCTCGACCATCTCCGTCATGACCACCGAAGAGGCCGAGACCATTCTACCTTTGATGGCAAACATCATCGGCCTCTCGTATGACGCGATGTTTCAGATGTACCTCAGCGACCCAGAGTATGCTGCCCGCTACCTCGCCGCATATGATAACACTGTGGGCAGACTCGGCACGAACTTGGGCAAGATCAAACTCACCCAGACCGACATCAACAAGTATCGAAAGGAATCGTCATCTCTTGGCACCTCTCTTCGGATAATACTCGAGGACAGGATCCGCATCGATCAGATCGACGCCCTCAAACGAGAGTATGCACTTCAGGGAAACAGCGCCGGGCTGTATCAGCTCTCTGCAGAGTCTGCACTTATCTATAATGAACTCTCCCTGACGGCAATGAATTATGTAGGTTCTGCCGAGGTCATGGAGGAGATCGCACTGCTCTACGGGCTTGACCCTACCCAGCTTCAGGCGACCATCCCTCTTCTCACTAAATTGATCACCGCCGCCACCTCAGGAAAGATCACGGTCACCACCGATGCAGCAGGAAACCTCATCATCACCGAGGCGCCCGGGACAAATACTGACACCTCAGGCTCCATCACCCTCTCCGTCACCCCAAGCACAGCCCGCTATGGTGACGTCCTGACCGTCTCCGGTGTCGCGAAAAACACCCAGCCGACACTTTCCATCTACTGGGACACAAGCCTCTGGGGAACTGCATCGGTCGATACCGCCGGTCATTATGCAAAGCGGCTCACCGTTGGGCAGATCTTCGAGGGTAGTCACGCGGTCACCGTCCAGTCGGGCGGCATCAGCTCTAAACCGACCTATATCACTATTTTGTCACAACCCTCGTTCGTGAGCATTCTCAAATCTGAGCAGACCGGCGGCGAGCTTCACCGAAAACTCACACTCTACGGCCTTCTTTTGACCGAAGATGATCGCCCTGTGATTGGAGCGCCCGTCACCGTCTTTTCAGAAGATCACATCAGCATCGGGACCGGCTTCACCAATGCAAAAGGTGTCTGGAACGTATCTGCCGAGCTCATCGACGGGGGCTATGTCTTCTACGCCGTTTTCGATGACGTATCCTTCCCACTTGATGAGAGCATGAGCGATCTGTATCCGGTCACGATCCTTGACCCGACCATCTTCTACATCCTTCTCGCCGCAGCCGGCGGTGTTTTTCTCGTTCTGGTCATTCGTTTTGTCATAAAACGAAAACCCAAAGCAGCACCCGGCCGAGCATCTGCCTCCCTCCTTGGAAACAAGGCGAAGGTCCCAAGCGGCATCAAGACGACCCTGACGCATGTCTTTAAGACGGAAGATACCGATCCGGACCTGCTCCGCCGTATCTACAGAAAGACCGCTCTTTTCCTTGCCGCTATCGCAGGAATAGAAAATGTTGAGGTCCTCACACCCCGTGAACTTTTAGCTGCGGTGCCGTCTCCCAAGGAAAAAATCCAAGAGTTTATAACAATGTATGAGTATCTTCACTATGCGAATGTTTCGGCGGGTCCTGACCAGATAAAACATCTAAAGGACCTTTCAAAACAGATCATCGAGGGCACGTATGACAAATAATTTAAAACTGAGCCTACAAAAAAATAGACCCGAAGAGCGGGGTATTTTTACAAGAACTGCAGTTCTTCTGCTAGTCCTGACCCTTCTTTTTGCTGGAGGGATATGCGGGTTTGCCGCTGCCGATGACTTGATCGAAAACACCACCGCTACAGGGACCGCAGTAAAACTTTCGAACCTTGCAGCGGCACTGAATAGTACCGCGGCCAACCTGACCACAAAGACAACTGCGGATGTGAGTGCAGATCTCGAAGCTATCGCTACTGATATAGAGACAGCACAGATCGCTCTTGGCGGCACACCTCTTGCCTCCTCCGAGGTCCAGGATCTTATACGCATCAAAAATACAATTTCGGCCGCATCATCCGACCTTCTGTTTGAAGATGTCGACAAGGCAGGTGTGGTCTCCACCATACATACGGCACAAACAGACCTTGCAGCGGTCAAAGACACTCTCACCTCCACCCTTGCATGGGCAGGAAACAATCAGGAATCGTATGGCTCAGACACGCTGATCCTTGAACAAGCCTGCACCGATATCATAAATATCTCTGCCTCTCTCGAAACTGCCGCCGCCTCTCTGACCGCAGAAACTCCCGATATATCAGGGATCCGTGACCAGCTTTTAACACAGATCGATGAGCTGATCGTCATCAGAGACGAACTCGTCGCCAACGCCACCCCACTCACGATCACCGACGAACTCACCGGCATCATAAGTGATCTTCAGGCATCGGCCGATTCACTGCAGAATGGAGCAGACCCAGCTCTGGTCTCTCTTGACATCATCAGCTCCTCAGCAGCGGTCGAGGCGCTGAATATGCAGATAGCTGACCTCCCGATCCCAGAAACCGGTGTTCCAACAGAAACGCCAACTGAAATACCGACCGAAACACCAACTGAGATCGAGACGACCACCGTTCCAACAGCTGAGGTCACCATCCCGATCGAGACACAGACACCAGAAGAGGACAACGGCGCAGGCATCATCATCCTCGTGATCAGCATTATCGCCGTTTGTCTAGTGATAGTCGGAGCCGGTTTTTTTATCATCAAAAAACGCCGCGACCAGAATAGACCCGACCCCTTGAAGCATGATTTTTCCACGCAGACCGACGAAATATTCTCTGCCCCAAAACAAACAGAGCAGCCCATCGCCGAACCTGAGACCCCAATACAGATCGAGAAACCGGCCCCCACCCCAACTCCGGCGCCCATTCTTCCCGCCGAACCCAAAAAGCCGGTCATCATCCCCTCAGACGCAGGACCGGCAGAGCAGTTCAAACTCATCACCGCCGCCATCGCCAAAAATCGCGGCATCGTGAAAAGCGAAGCCCTCTCGCCCCGTGAACTCATCGATCCAAAAAAATCAGATCCACAGCTCCTTGAGTACATCGCCCTTTATGAAAAGGTGCGCTACTCGAAAAGCTCCACACCTGCAGACACCGCACGCCTGAAAGAGCTTGCAGCCAGGATACTCAAAGAAAACGCATGAAAAAACGAGTCCTCCTAGCCCTTCTCCTCCTTCTCGTTGCAGTCCTCATAGCGACCGCCCAGTTTGCCACCACCGATGCTGAATACAGCCGGTTCAACATCAACTGGAACGGCACCTCTGACTTTTTTGGGATGGCGGCAGACAAACAGTTCGTCTACAGCTATGATGACCTGCCCGCTATGAGTGGCAACACGCTGCTGATCATCGCACCCGGCACAGAGTTTGCCGGTCTTGCAAACTATCTGTATCAGGGCAATACTGTTATCATCGCCGATCAGAGCGGGAACGCCAACATCCTCCTTGAAGAGGTCGGCAGCTCCATCCGGGTGTATGATGCTGAGGTCCGCTCCACCAGCATGGAGTACAAAGATATGGGAATCTTCCGGGGAACGGTCGAGGGCGACCTCTTTGGGTCAAACGTCACCACCCTCACCTTCAACTATCCGGGCTACCTCACCGGCGGCGATATCATCGCCTCCACCTCCCACCTCTCATGGATAGACACCAATGGAAACAACATCCCGGATATTGGTGAAACACTGAAAGTTTATTCCCTTGCAGCATCAGAAAATATAGGTACAGGTCGTGTCATTGTCATTGCTGACCCCTCGGTCTTCATCAACAGTATGGTTGTCCGTACTCATACCGAAAATATGCAGGTCATCAATGCTCTTCTGGGAGAAGAACTCATAATTGACCAGACAAACTCAAAAACGACCTTAGGCGGCGGACTATGTCCCCTCCTTTCGACGATGCACAGATTCCCTGCTCTTGGGACCATCCTCATAACCATTCTCTTCATCCTTGCAGCCCTGATCGGCATACGGAGACCCCATCAATGACAGACGCACAGAACCTTGATACCATCCAAAAATTTCATGAACAGCTAAAGGAACGACTGCATCAATGCATCATCGGGTATGACGACCTGATGGATCTTTTGACCATAGCATTTCTCAGTGACGGTGCTCTTCTCATGGAAGGTGTCCCAGGGACCGCAAAGACCACACTCTGTAAATTCTTTGCTCAAAACATCGGTGGAACATTCGGTCGCCTGCAGGGAGCTGTCGATATCCTTCCAATGGACGTCACCGGGTTTCAGAGGCTTGACCCGGTCAATAAAACCTTCACCTTCTCACAAGGCCCGATTTTTTCCAACCTCTTTCTTGTGGACGAGATCAACCGTATGACGCCAAAAGCTCAGGGTTCTCTTCTTGAAGCTCTTGCCGAGCGTCAGGTCACGATCGATAATAAGACCGAGCCGCTTCCAAAACCGTTCCTTGCTATTGCGACACAGAACCCATATGAAATGGAAGGGACCTTCAACTTGATCGAGTCACAGAAGGATCGGTTCTCGCTCAGTTACAGGATCGAACATTTGGATGTAGCGGATGAGGTCTCCGTTCTCAGAAAAGGTATGGCATGTGGCCTCGATCCGACGAGCTACATAAAGGACGGCGTGCTCGCTAGTACGGAAAAGATCATCAATATGCAAAAAGAGGTCACAACCGTCTATGCAAGCGACGATATTCTTTCCTATATCGGCGACCTTGTCGAAGCAACCAGAAAACACCCTGATATCAAACTCGGTATCAGCACCCGAGGCTCCCTCGCTCTTCTTCGAAGTGCCATGGCAAATGCCGCTATAAATGGACGCGACTACGTCATCCCGGACGATATCAAGTATCTCGCCCCCTTTGCATTCTCACACCGTATCATCCTTAAACGCGAATCGGCACTCACCGGAAGAAAGGTGGAACCTGTCATCAAAGAGATCCTCGAAAGCGTTTCGGTGAGATGATCCATGCGTCCAACACGACCGACCGGTCTGCTTCTGCTTTTTGCACTGGTCTGTTTTGTCTATGCATGGATGATGAACATAGGAGAAGCAGTAGCTGCGGGATTTGGTATCCTGGTGTTTCTTGCGATCCGTGCCTGGTTCTTTCAAACCGCAGTCCGTGAACTCGCGGCCTCTCTTACCGTCACCAGAGAAGCAGACAGGACCATCCTGACGCAGAACACGATCGTGAACGTCAGATCCTCGATCACGGCGGTCACAAAAAGTCTGGATGCATCCTTCGAGGATCTCCCTCCGGCAGGAGCCGCGCTGGGCACGTGCAGCACGAAGTTCACAGAAGGGAAAGCCTTCTACTCATTCAACCTCCCGGTGATCGGCGAGTCCTTTTTTAGAGGTGTTCTTGTCACCTGCAGCGACCTATTTTTCACTCACAAGCTTCTCGTCGCACGAAATGCAGAGCAGCCCAAACTCACCATGTATCCGACCGGGATCTCTGCGACCCATTATGCCGTCGGTCGTGGATCTGGATGGAGCACACAGGAGTACGACCGCCCGGCCCTTATTCTCGGGACGGATACACGGACGATGCGTCCTTTTTTAGATGGCGACAGTCCGCGGGACCTTGACTGGAAACTCACCAGTAAACACCAGAAGATGTATGTTCGGCTGAGAATGGATGCATCCGGCGGTCTTCCAGCGCTTGTCATCGATCTGCCGCCAAAGGGGGTTTCAGAGGATCTCTGCATTCATTTTGCCGAAATGACCGTCGGCGTTCTCGAAAGTCTCTCGATCGGTGAGGAGTTTCCGGTGATCTTCATCTCAGGAGCTACGTATCTTGAAACAGTTCGCTCAGGAGAGAAAGTCCATATCCTCGCCAGGCTCAAACAATCTGGAACGATCTATGCAACCGAGCATCTGTTTCGCATGCGTCACCCGGGAACTTCCAGCAAAAGCCTTGGGGTGAGGCATCAGCTCTCCGACACCGAGCGCCGGATCAAGGAGCTGACGAGTTTGTATGCCGGCAGGTATCCGACCGAGTTCGAGCTGACCATGCGAGGGGTCTCGGCCTTTCTTGCAGAGGAGACGCATATCTCCTACATCACGACAGCGATCGGGGATCTAAGTCATATGACCTACCTGATAAACGAGACAAAGAGAAACGAGCGGCATGCCACCGCCTTTGTTGTGGGCGTTGCAGGGACCCCTCGTGAAGAAGAGGTGCGCACCGCCTTTTCTTTTGCCGGAGCAGATGTCGTGGAGATGATTTGATGGATCTAAAAATTATCGCAGTGATCACCGCGGTCATCGCAGTGGTCGGAGCCTCTGGTGATCAGAGGATCATGGCAGGGATCATTGCGGCAGCCTTCCTTGTCTGCACGTTTGCCGCGATCCAAAAAGAACAACGTATCCTGCTGCTGTCTGCGACCGGGTTCCCGCTCGTGTTCACAGCGGGCTTTCCGATCGTCGCCGGCCTGCTGGTTACGGCCGTCATACTGACGCTCCTTGCTGCGTCTGGGACAAAAATAACTCTTCATGTCATTCTTGCAGCAGCGGCAGCGGGAGTCGCCGGCGGCATCTGGTCATTGCAGATGTCGACGGCTCTTTCGATCCTGGCATCAGGCATCTTTGCCGTCATTGTCATTTATATTATATTTGTCAGACAATACCGACTGAAAAAAGAAGTTGAGGGACCATCCAAATGAAATCCATACGATCCATAAAACCCATTATCACATCAACGTATTTCGCACCTATCGTACTGTTCGTCGCAGCGATCCTGACCTTTACCGCATATATCTTCACAAACCGCGGGGATCTGACCAGCGCACTTCTCGTGCTTTCAGGATTCATGCTGTTCATCACCGGGATCCTTATGCTGACCCTCGTCGACCGTCGCCCTCTTCCGGTGAAACTCACCGAAACACTCCCGATCGCGGGAACCTTGAACATTGCCGTGATACTCGCAGATCTGGGTGTGACAAGCAACACCATCCATCGCCGCCTGCCGTCAGGGGAGCACATACAGATCAATCCGGTCACCGGCGGCATTGTCCCTGATCTGCCAAAAGGTGTGACCTTTGTCTCGACCGATGGATGGAACGGTGTCCAGTATGATGCGATGGGAGGGCCCCTCCTGACACTGCTGAAGACGAAAGACAACCTGGTCATACCTACCGGCGACCTCACTCAACTCGGCACCTGCATCTCTGAGGTGATGAACGACACTCTCTCACTTGCAGAGAAGGTCACCATTGCATCGACCGACAAATCAGTGATCATCACCCTCAACGGGTTTTCGATGAAAAACACCTGCGCCGCTCTGCAGAAGAAATCACCCAAATGCTGCACCATGGTCGGGTGCCCGATCTGCTCCCTGATGGCCGCGATCCTTGCCGAGGGCGGGAACTGTGATGTGGAAAGCACGAGCGCTGTTCTCAACGGCTCGACGCTGACCGTCGCGTTTGCACTTTTGAAGAAGTGAGGGACGGAGACCTGAATCGGAGAACCAGCGAGGGTTGTAAACCCGAGTCGGAGAGCAAACCATAGGTTTGAGAACCAGCGAGGGTTGTAAACCGAGTCGGAGAGCAAACCATAGGTTTGAGAACCAGCGAGGGTTGTAAACCGAGTCGGAGAGCAAACCATAGGTTTGCGAACAAAGCGGCAGTGACCTTATTTTAACGGAAAATCACCGCACGAATACCTTTTAGGTACCTCGCTCCAACAATACTATAGAAAATCGTGTCCGAACACACAGCCAAGCGAAATGTAGCACGCCTCTCCATCCTCTCAAATGCATTTCTCACCATAGCAAAACTCGTCGCCGGCATCTCCATCGGCTCTGTCAGTATTATTTCTGAGGCAGTCCACTCTGGAATGGACCTGTTCGCCTCATTCATCGCCTACTTCGCGGTCAGAAAATCCGCTCTCCCGCCCGACACCGATCATGCATTCGGACACGGAAAATATGAAGACGCCTCCGGCCTGATCGAAGCGGTTCTTATCATTCTTGCAGCGGTCATCATCATCTGGGAAGCGGTCAACAAACTGATCTTCGGCGGCGGCACCCTGTCCACCGATCTTCTCTTCATCGGTATGATCGTGATGGGAGTATCCGCAGTCCTAAACACTTTTGTATCGCAAAAACTGATGAAGGTCGCAAAAGAGACGGATTCGATTGCTCTTGAGAGCGACGCCTGGCATCTGCGGACCGATGTGTTCACCTCGATTGGGGTAGTGATCGGGCTAATTTTGATCCAGATCACCGGGCTCACCTTTCTTGACTCGGTCGTCGCAATACTCGTTGCACTCCTGATCCTGCGTGAAGCCGTCATTCTTATCAAACGTTCATTTGGTAATCTCATGGACAAAAGCCTTGACGAAGAGGAGGTGGAAAATATTCAAGATATTATCTGCAGACATGAGGACTTATTTACCAATTACCACAGCCTAAAGACGCGCAAAGCCGGACCCAATAAATTTATCGAGTTTCATCTCATGATGCCACATGCGACCCCGCTTTCTGATGCCCACCATGTTTTGAAGGAGATCGAGGATGAACTCAAAGCAGAGATACCCCGCGTCATCGTCATCATTCACTTAGACCCGTGTGACGGCAGATGTGAACGCGACACATGCACGTTTTCCTGCCGCAGAAAAACATGAGCTGATCCAGCTCGGATCTGCTCAGCGCAAAAACAGATGCAGGAACTTTCCTGCAGCACTTCTTTTCATATCGATCGCGTGATACTGACACATCTCATGGCAGCAGTAGCATCTGATGCATTTTCCATGATCGAACTTGGCTATTTTCCCATCCATCACCGCAGCACCTACTGGGCAGATCAGCACGCACTGCCCGCACCCGACACAGGCGTTTTTATTCACCACCGGAGCAGGGGCATAGTATTTCCCCATCGTCTGGAACCTTCGAAGAACATTTTTCCGAAACCACGTACTCTTCGTCGGGGTGGAATACGTTGACGGGAGCAGATAATCGGTCAATGGAACGATCGGGTCCCCGGCAGTCACTACGTGAGCGGGATCGACCAGACCACGGGCAAAAGCGATCGCGGTGGTGTGGATACGCAGAGGATCCATAGAGATCATCCTCTGGGCGGTCACATCCAGCCCATACACAGACTTCGAGGCAAGAACATACCCGACACTCCGCGGTGTTCCGCTCATCGGGCCGCTTCCTTCCATCCCGACGATCGCATCCATGACGACAAAGTCGGGCTTGATCAGCTCGTTCAGGTCGACCAGCATCTCGGAAAAAACCTTGGGGTCCGGAAATCTTGAGTGAAACACCGGCTTGTCGAGACCCGGCACAACGCCGAACGTATTTTTTACCGCCCCAGAATACTGAGTGAACATGTGTGTCTTCAGCTTGCAGACAGAGATGATGACATCAGCTTCACATGCCTGATTGATGACCGTGAAATGCTTCATCACCTTCCCTTCATGAAACGAACGTTCCTGATATCCGGTGTCATTCGAGATGGATATGCCCAGATCACCGGCGATATCGGTGACCCCGCATTTCTGATACACACGCTTCATCACACGGGGATTATATAATATTCCTGCCCCTGAGCTGTCAGCGATCTCCAGGATGCCCCCTGCCTCGATGACCAGTTTTCCAACTGCATACATGACCTCAGGGTGCGTACTGACCGCCCTCTCAACGCCGGCGTCCGAAAGAAGATTTGGTTTGAGGAGCACCTTCTTTCCTGCAAGGGGTGGGAGTCCGCCGGCGGCTTCGATCGCATTTTTGACCGCACGACAGACCTCGTCTCGATCATATGAACTGCATTTTGCAGAACCGGTTATGTGGTTCATGTGAATACAGATTTATTACACGCCGGAAATGAAAAGGGTATTCAATTGGGTCATAGTCGCCGGCCTTTTGGCGAAAAAATACATAGGGATGATTAACAAAGATAGGATATAAAACGATATCACAATACAAATAAATAATCTCAATTGAACAATAGTTTCTCTATAGATTTAGAAAGAGATTAAATATCAGCCGCGTGAATATGGTATGAATGGAAATCCGGAAGGTTCAGATGACGGGCGGCTCATCTTATGTGCTCTCCCTCCCAAAGGCATGGGTCCGCGAGAGAAATATCCAAAAGAACGATCCCCTTGGTGTGATAGCACAGGCAGACGGCACACTGCTCATCACCCCAAATCTGCATTATGACAGCACGTCTCGAACAAAAGAGTTCGGACTTAAGGACTATCCGGATCCAACAACGCTTCTTCGTTCACTGATCGGAGCATACATCGCCGGATTCACCACAATAAAAATAACATCGGCAGGCAGGATCCCACCAAAGGTGAGGATGGCTGTTCGAAAATTCACACAGATGACGATCGGCCAGGAGGTGTCTGAGGAGACGGACAACAGCATCACGCTCAAAGATATCCTCAACCCCACCGAGATGCCGTTTGAAAACACCATCCGACGCATGTATGTGATCGTGAAAGGCATGCACGAGGATGCACTCAACGCCCTTGAGCAGGGACGCCACGACCTCGCCGAGGA
>DALTVX010000002.1 GCA_029987395.1 Methanocorpusculum sp.
AGTGGGTATTTTGATGAACTTTGGGAAGAAGGGCAAACTCGACTGGAAACGATTTGTGTACACAAATGATCGTTATTTCGAAAAGGAGAATGTACCTAAATAAACAGAAGAAAACCCGCGACGCGGGTTTTCCAGCATTTTCTACGCTGTCGTTCCGACCACGCGGAGCCGATCAGGCGTAGCGTAGGAACGCGACCGAGGAGTGAAACGACGAGGTCAAGAGGACAGCGTAAAGAAAATGCGATTCGCGAAGATTCGCGATTGCGTGCAAGCCGAAGGCTTGCGTGCCGCCTCAAGCGGATAAAATCCGCTTGGGCTAATTCGCGGTGGGATATCTCATGTGTCCGGTGACCAACCAACACCCTTATTTTGTAGAAATTCGCGGTGGGATTCTCATGCGTCCAAGCTGATCCCGCACACGAAATCAAATTGAATTGTGCAAAAAACACTGCTTGATGATAGAACGAATTCAAGAGAGGGTCAAAAACCCAAGTCAGAGAAAAAACTAAAAAAAAAAAGATTATTCTTTTGCTTCGATTACAGCGATGAGATTTTCCATCACCTTATCAACCGCGTCCCAGGTCGGACTCGTCTTGCCCGGGGTTCGGACAATAAACGGTCTTCCCTCGTCCGCTGCTTTACGCATCTCGATATCCAGCGGGATCGCGCCAAGATAGGGCACATCATACTGCTTTGCTACCTTCTCGCCGCCGCCTTTACCAAAGAGATCGATAACCTCACCACAGTGCGGGCAGGCCATCCCTGACATATTCTCGATGATACCAAGAACAGACAGATCCATCATTTTAATGAACTTGATCGCCTTCGTCGCATCTAACACTGCAACATCCTGCGGGGTCGTAACAATTACGGCGCCTTCTACGTTTGGAGCAAACTGGATGATGTTCAATGCTTCATCGCCGGTTCCTGGGGGAAGATCCACAATCAAATAGTCAAGATCGCCCCATTCAACGTCACCGAGGAACTGCTTTGTCGCGGCCGCCTTCATCGGGCCTCGCCATACGATAGGACTATCGGTTTCCGCCAGTAAAAGGGCGATCGAGACCACCTTCAATGATCCCGTCACCTTGACCGGCATGATATGTTCCCCGACCGCCTGAAGCTGCAGATCTTCAATACCGAGCATCTTAGCGATCGAAGGTCCGTGGAGATCAAGATCTAAAAGCCCGGTCTGATATCCGTGACTGGAAAGCGCATAGGCAAGATTCACCGACACGGTACTCTTTCCAACGCCGCCTTTTCCGGACAGAACCAAAATAACGTGACGAACGTTGATCTTAGATTTCTCAGGCTTGTATGGGGCTGATTCAGGCTTCTTTGCAGGGGTTTCGCTGGTTTCTTTCTTTGTTTCTAGGGTCATGTAGTGATGCTCCATTCAGTGTCATGCTGCAGAAGAGCGAACGTAGATGCAGCAAAACGATTGAGAAAAATTTATGAGAACTCCGGATTGGAGTTCATGTTGATCGGATCCGATCTAAAGATCGGGGGTATGAGAGGGCAGAAAAACGCGAGAGATTATTTTTTCTCACGTCTGAAACACATGAACCAGTCAAGACAATACTCATTGTCCTTCTTTGATTCCATGCGTTCCTTTGCCGTTCCACAGGAACCGGCGGTCGGGATGATAACATCGTCGCCCGGGCGCCAGTCTGCGGGTGTTGCCACGTGGTCTTCATCGGCCTTCTGAAGAGCGAGGATGATACGTTTGATCTCATCGAAGTTTCTTCCCATCGAGAGAGGATAATACAGGATCGTCCGGATCTTTGCGAGCGGATCGATCACGAACACGGCGCGAACTGCCTGGGTGTTCGACTGACCCGGCTGGATCATGCCGAATTTATTGGCAACATCCATACGGATATCCTCAATCAGAGGGAACTTGACCTCAATGTTCTTCAATCCATTCCATTCGATCTCCTGGATCTTACGGAGCCAGGCGATGTGGGCATAGAGTGAATCGACAGAGAGACCGATAAGCTCGGTGTTCAATGCCGCAAATTCGTCTGCCATCGAGGCAAACGTCATGAATTCAGTTGTACAAACCGGGGTGAAGTCTGCTGGGTGGGAGAAGAGAATGACCCATTTACCTGCATAATCCTGCGGGAAATGGATCGGTCCCTGGGTCGTTACCGCGTCAAAAGACGGGGCGGCCTCACCGATAAGCGGCATCCTGCCACCGGCTTTTTGCAGATCTTCGCCGTGGTGTCTATCATAATGGTGGTAATGATGACAGCAGGTCTCTGCATCTTTTGTAGTGTCTGCTGGTGTTTTTTCCATAAGAGTACCTCCATAGGGAGTAGAGCTGATATGTCTGATACAAAGATCCTGCGGCTATTATTCTTCGTTATGAATACGGCAGTCGTCCGGGTGGACACCCTCGAACGTGTGCGGGCAGCAGGATATTTTGAGGATCTTTCCGTTGACCAATGCGTCCGCTAGTTTAAAGCGGGCGTCATGCAGGTCACGCCATGCCGTTTTTCTTGAAACGCCCATGACTCCTGCGGCATCCTCCTGTGAAAGCCCTTCGAGATCGACGAGTTTTAAGACCGCGATCTCTTCAGGGTACAATGTGACCATCTCAATGTTGGCCTTTCTTCTCGGGCAGACCGGAGCATAACACCCCGGGGTTTCATTGAGCTCGACACATCGCCGTACCCTCGGTCTTCCACAACTAACTTTTGATGGATTTCCAGGGTTTCCAGGCATATCTTGACTCGTACTGGATATTTTCTCGTGCCATAGCTAAATGGTTTTCGTTTAACTCGTCATGGCTTGGAAAATATACAGTGTGTACTCATATGCGACAAAATATATTAATGTATGTAACGCGAATCATTTGGAATAGTAGTTATCCGTATGTATTGGAGATGAGTATGTCGACCCCATTTATAACAATAGAAAATGTATGTAAGGATTTTGGCGAGACCGAGAAGGTTCGTGTGCTCGACAATGTCTGCCTTGATATCGCGGAAGGAGAGATCGTTGGTGTGATCGGTAGATCGGGCTGCGGAAAGACGGTTTTGATCCATCTTATCCGAGGTATCGATACGCCACCGACGAGCGGTAAAATCATCTATCATATTGCCCGATGTAAAAAATGCGGCAGGATAGAGTTTAGAAGCGATGCCGGAAAAGCCTGTCCTGCCTGTGGGGAGAAGCTTTTTTCTGAGGATGTGGATTTCTGGGCGCCGGAGAATGAGGCGATCAAGGCAAAGATCATGAGCCGGACGTCGTTGATGTTTCAGAGGACCTTTTCGCTGTACGGGGATGACCGGGTGATCGAGAATGTTTTGCGGGCACTTGACGATATCAATTATCCGTCGAATAAGGCAATTTCCCGTGCGGCAGATCTGGTGGATGAGGTCCGTCTGAGTCACCGGATGATGCATGTTGCCCGGGATCTTTCGGGGGGGGAGAAGCAGCGTGTGGTGCTTGCCCGGCAGCTGGCCCGCGAGCCGCTGTTTTTGTGCGCTGATGAGCCGACGGGGACTCTTGATCCAAAGACGGCGAAGGTGGTCCATGGACTGCTGAAGTCTGCGGGGGTGGAGAACCGGATGGGTATGGTGATCACGTCGCACTTTTCCCAGGTGCTTGAGGAGGTGTGCGATCGGGCTGTTTTGATGGATGACGGGCGGATCATGATGGTGGGGGAGCCTGAGGAGATCGTGGATGAGTTTATGAAGGGGTGTAAGGATGATTGTACGTATACATGTACGGACTGCGGAGAGCCGATCGTTCGGGCGAAGGATCTTTCAAAGAAGTTCGTGGCGGTGGATCGTGGGGTGATCAATGCGGTGGATAAGGTGAGTTTCGAGGTGTATGAGCGGGAGATCCTGGGGATCATCGGGGTGTCGGGCGGAGGTAAGACGACTCTGTCGAAGATGATCGCGGGTCTGTATGAGCCAACAGGGGGGACGCTGGATGTGCGGGTGGGGGATGAGTGGGTGGATATGCGTAAGCCCGGGTATGAGTTCCGCGGCCGAGCGAAGCAGTATATCGGACTTTTGCATCAGGAGTATGATCTGTATCCTCACCGAACGGTGATCGATAATTTGACGGAGGCGATCGGTTTGGAGTTTCCAAAGGAGCTTGCTGTTCGAAAGGCTGTGATCACTCTGAAGATGGCGGGTTTTACGGAGAAGAAGGCGAAGGATATTTTGCATCGGAAGCCTTCTGAGTTGTCGGAGGGTGAGAAGCATCGTGTGGCTCTGGGTCAGGTTTTGATCAGGGAGCCGAGGATCATTTTGCTGGATGAGCCGACGGGGACGATGGATCCGATCACGAAGATCGATGTGAAGCATTCGATCGTACATGCCCGGGATGAGATGGATGAGACGTTTGTTATTGTGTCTCATGATATGGATTTCGTGCGGGATGTGTGTGATCGGTGTATGTTTATCCGTGGGGGAAAGATCGTAGCGGAGGGACCAACGGCGGATGTGCTCTCGCAGATCTCGGATGATGAGGTGGAGAGGATGGCGGAGGATCTGGAGACTGGGGCTAAATAATTAGTTGGATGGAATTTAATAATACTTTTTTTCAGGTGGTTTGGGGTGGTTTCGTGCTCTTTGGAAGGCGCACAAGGATCTGATCATCATTTCATTCTTCTTTCATACTTCTGAGTAATGTATAGGACGCCGAAAAATAAATAGGGTGAGAATTTGGCAACACGAGAGGATCATCCAATCAAAAAATAGGATCTCTGTAATGGATAGGTTCCTAGGTTGTTGAAATCAAACTGGCACACTTAGGTCATATTAATGACACCATGCGACAATAGCTTATTATTCCACATGGAAAAAATGGAGAAATAACATGACAAATACATGGGAAAATCACAAAGCATCATTTCCGGTAATTGATGTACGACAGTTATTAACTAATTTTATGCCTATGATATTGCATAAAGCCCAACAAGTAAACGTGAATAATGGGATTTGTGTGGTTCAAACCTTTGAGCCAAAACCTCTTTATTCATTATTTGAAGATCTAGGGTTTGAGCATATCACCGAAAAAATATCTGATCATGAGTATAGAGTCTATGCTTATAGAACAGAAATGAAAGAAACACGGTATAAAAGTGGGGGAGATATGCCATTTAAACCCACTGCTATTGTAAACTACAAAGTTATTGATGATATCCTAGCAGGTACAGTGGTTGATTTCTGGGAATTGATATGGGATAAGAAAGATCCCGCGATCGATCTCAAAACAAAGCTTATGCTTTCAATGAGTAATGCCATGGGGGGATCAAGATATAGACAAGCAACAAGAGAACTTATAAAAGCGTATTCTTTAGGGCTTACAGTCCCAGAATTAGACGAGCTTTTTTCACTTTTTGCTTGGAACCAAGGCATTGGTCATTTCTCATCTGAAATAGGACCTTCACCGGTATTTGGCGTATATAAGCAGATAAAGAAAAGAGAAGGAGAAGGATTGGACCGAAGAAAAATATTAGAAGAGGTCATGGAATTATTTGGAGATAAAAACCCGAATGTAAATGTAACAGCTCAGGTCCCCTCCAAATAATTTTTTTAGCTTAGATCTTCTTTTTAACTTAGTTTTTAGAACGCAAGCTTATACCATCGATCGATCCACATACTACCCGATTTTTCGCATTTGATCCATCAATACTACTATTTTTCATACTCCATACCAAAAAGACAACAAACGCCCAACGACAAACAAAAGAGAAACGGGTGAGGGGTGACGATCCTTTGATCGCCAGGTATCCTCACTCAGTTTTTTTACGACCGGAAGAAAATGTCGTCCTTCTGTTTTGACGCCTTCGTCAGGTTTGCCCGCGGATTGGAGTACTGTCGTGAAAGACTCTCCTCTCCTTCATCATGTTCGGCGTTGAGTAAGTTATGATTTCGGGCTGATTTGGCGG
>DALTVX010000024.1 GCA_029987395.1 Methanocorpusculum sp.
CTCAGCGGAGCTAGTTGTTAGACTTGCGATGCGGGTTGGACGCTGAAAGCGGACGACCTCAGCGGAGCTAGTTGTTAGATTCATGAATAACTATCCCGACCCTATTTGCCTATTTGCCACCAACTTGTCAAACCATTTGACAACTACAAAACTCAATAATAACCTCTTAAATCAATAAATACCTCATATAATTAATAAATTAATATATATTATTATAATAATAGTAATATAATATACCTATTTGACTATTTTCCACCAAAAAGAAAAGAACACCGCAGACTCTACATCTCTCATCTCGACCCACTCAAACCTCCCCTCCTCGCTCGTATCCCAAGAAAATAGGGAAAATTGGCAAATACACAAATCAACGGCATTATCTGCCGCAGATCGGCAAAATACGGCAGGAAGTATTTGCCAAACCATTTAGCAACCATAGATATTTTCGGCAAGCCAGAACCCCTGCTTTGCCAACCCACCTTTCAAATAGAGCTCCTTGTTCCACCTCACCACCTTCTTATTCTCCGACCTTCGCACCTCAGGATCCAAAGCATCCGGTCGTGTTTCTGAAAGCCGTTCCACCCCGATCGCTGCCGTTAAAGCCAGCAGACCGTCAGATCCCTTCTCATTTGCCCCATACAACGCACGGGACAACTGACTGTGAGAAATTCCTGTCGCGGTCCGAATGGTCTCAAACGCTATCAGACCTGAATTCTGTTCACAAAGCCAGGACATGATCTTTGCTCCCGATTTCGACAGCTTATCATGCTGACTGCCCTTCTGATTCGAAAACAGCGGCTCCAGGATCTCCATCACTGCATAAAAATCCTCCTCCGATGCCCGAAGTTCACCCCCAAACATCCGCCCCCTGACAGGAGCATGCAAAAGAGCGTGCGCCTGCACAAGCGAAAACATCAGCTTCATGTTCCGTGAATCCATCAAAGTATCACACCGCACACGGTCAGCAAAGGGAACAGACACGATATTTGGTTCCACCAAACCCCAAAGTGCCCGGGCGATCGTAAAATTGTTATCCTCCCCATCCTTTATCTGGGGATTCTGAGCCCGCCGCATGATCGCGGCATGCACACTCTTTCTCTGTTCATCCGATTCATCGGTCCAGAAAAGCAGCTGACGGTCCAAGACCTGCTCATCCCCATTCAGATCGACCTTGCAGACCCAAAACACACAGCGTTTCGGTAAAGAAAGGGTAAGAGCGGTATTTCTTGCAACCGTCTTATATTCTCCCGGATGATCCCAGTCAGACGTCGCCGTCTTGAAAAGCTCCTGGAAATCCGGCGACATATCCTGATCATCCAAAATAAGGACCGAACGATCCTTCGTCGTATGATAATACAGAGACTTGTCCGAAAGATGGGCATTGATCACCGCGGATACGGGAAGGCATGAGGAGGCAACAACGGCAGCATGGCTTTTTCCGGTCCCGGTCCTGCCGGAAATGCTGATATGGATGCCTTCAGAATTCTCAACACGTGTCGCCGCATAAGAAAGGAGCAGGGCTTTTATGATCTGGGTATCCCCAACATGGATCTTGCCGCAGGTCTTCGTAAGAAACGCAAACATTTCTCCCTGGTTCCATATCTGCTCTGCATAAACCGAGGCGGCGTGCTCTTTTGTCGAAGGCTGAGTGAGATAAAAGGCAAGACCACACGCTGAAAAGAGTTCAGGGGTGAGGTAATCCTTTGCACCTGCAAAGATCTGCTCTGGATCTGCGTCGCGTCCTTTCACCCATCTGCCGACCTCATGCCCGTTGTGGTGGAGGGACCATTCGTGAGCCTCGAATAGTTTGAAGCCTTCGAGGCGTTCTCCTTTGTCAAGGGTAGCAGTTTTCGACAGATAATATCCATGAGGAAGAGAATAGAAGGCATCTGTATCAGGCTCGATCCACGATCCTGCGTCAGGAGCAAGGAGATATTTGATTTCTGCAAAAACCTCTTTCGTTTCCACTTGGGCGAGGAAATCTTTGATGCCTTCCCACAGAGATTTTCTTCCAGGGAGACTAGATGTCTCAAAGGAATGGCAGATCATGTGATGATGCGTAAGCGCCCAAAGAG
This sequence comes from Methanocorpusculum sp., assembly GCA_029987395.1. Lineage (GTDB taxonomy): Archaea > Halobacteriota > Methanomicrobia > Methanomicrobiales > Methanocorpusculaceae > Methanocorpusculum. The sequence continues at coordinate 2,073 of DALTVX010000024.1, forward strand.
ATTCTGTAAAATAGGAAGAGGTATCGGTTTCTGGATAGGCGATCTCAAATGGACAGACAAGCCGCCAGCCGTGAGGCAGGAACACTTCATCCAGGAAGTTGTCGATGTCCATTCCGATGATAAAATATTTCATGCCCCATGGACCATGGTAGGGGAGCATGTCCATGTATTCCTGCGGCACATCATCGGGGATATCGGTAATATACTCTGGGTCGCAGAGTTCTGTCAGTTCTGCACGGATCCTTGCTGCTGAATCTTTTTGGTACTGGTCATAGGTGAGGGACGACGTCATGGTATTCACACAGAAAAACTACGACGGATAATGATATAAACCCCAAACCGCGCGGTGCGATAGTGCCCCGAGAAGTTGGAAAAAACGCCCTCTCACTCAGAGAGGTCAGTGCAAAATTGTGCAAATTTTTGCAAAATTTTCCATTTTCTGCATGCGATGAGAAAATAGATCGAAGAAAAAATCTGCCGAGAAAAACAATAAAAAAATAAAAATAAACGGAAAAGATCCCGTTTAGTTCTCGAGAACGATCTCGATGCTGATATCTTTTGGAACCTGGATGCGCATGAGCTGTCTGAGTGCACGCTCATCGGCGTCAAGGTCGATAAGTCGTTTGTGCAC
>DALTVX010000025.1 GCA_029987395.1 Methanocorpusculum sp.
GAGTCCATGATCGAGATGGAGATCACGATCGTTTGGGCTTTCCGGATCCCGGCATATTCCAAAATAGATTCATGGCAGGCATCACCATAGATGATGTTTTCGCCACGTTTTTTCTCTCTCACCACCGTATCAGGGTTCAGTTCGAGGATGGTGTAGGGGATATCCATCTTTTTTAGTGCACGGCCCACGTATTTTCCTCCGAGTCCGTATCCAACGATGATCACATGTCCATCCTGCATTTTTTCGCCCAACATGTCTAGATCATCACCATTTTTGTATTTATCCGGAAGGCGTGCGGTGATACTTTTGCTTATTCCCGGTGCGGCCGCCACAATAAATGGCGTTATTGCCATAGTTACGATCGATATCGCTAGAAACACCTGATACATGTTCTGAGATAAAATTCCGGCTGTCAGCCCGGTCGATCCTAAAATGAATGAGAATTCTCCCACCTGCGAAAGACCGATCGCCGAAAGGATGGCCACCCCGGCTGAGATGCCGATCACTCTCACCGAAATTATGTTGATCATGGTCTTTCCGAGGAGAAGCAGGACTGAGACCACGAGGATCAGCAGAAGGTGTTCACTCAGATAGGTCAGATTCAGCATCATGCCGATCGAAACGAAGAAGAAACTTGTCAGCAGATCACGGATCGGCATCACCTGACCGATCACCTCGTGACTGTAATCTGAGCCCGAGATGGCTACTCCCGCAAGGAATGCTCCAAGGGCAAGTGAAACGCCATTGAGAGACATGATCCAAGCGATACCAAAGCAGATCAGTACGATCGCCATGATAAAGAGCTCACTGCTTCTGGTGAGTGCGACCCTCTGGAGGAATTTTGGGACCAGATATACGGCCGCGATGAGGATCGCTATTAATATTACCATTCCGATGAGAAACGTCAGCATCGATCCGGCAAAATCGGTATCTGCGGTTCCGGCAAGCAAAGGAACGAGCATCATCATCGGTACAACGTTCAGGTCCTGGAATATCAGCAGTCCAAGAGCGATCTTTCCGTGTTGGGTGTCGATCTCGCCGGATTTCTGATAAATATTCATTATGATCGCGGTTGAAGAGTGGGCAACCAAGAATCCGATGAACAGTGCAACGCTTGAGGAAAACCCTGCACTGACCATTATTACCCAGACCGCTCCGGTGGTGAGTATGAGCTGGAGTCCTCCTCCGATCAGGACCACTTTCTTCATTGAAAGCAGACTTTTCAGAGGTATCTCGAGACCGATCGTGAACATCAGCAGGATAACACCGAGTTCTGCGAGGATCGATACCTGATCTTCGGTGATCAGATGGAGACCGAAGGGTCCAACAATGACACCGGTAATAAAATATCCAATAATAAATGGGATACGAAGCCTTTTCCCGATAAATAACACTCCAATGGCGCATGTAAGCACGATCACAATTGCCAGAATCAGCTCTGCTTCGGCGACCATTAGTTCTCCATCATATGTAGGACTAATATATACGTCGATGAGTAAAAAACGTACCTATACTTTTTTCCTCTTAGAAGGGCAGTATTATCCTTTTATTCCAAAAAAGCCAGTATAACGAATCTACTTTTGCCGTTTGCGAGATCATGACGAAAGGTGCGCCCGGTTTTAGCACAAAACCGCGGGCCAGGCGATCAAAAAGAATACTAGGGTCCCTGCTTTTACTGCAGAGAGCAGGTTGAGCAGCTGCTGTGCAGATTGCGCTGAGTGAGCTGGGCGACCTGGAGTTCGAGGTCACGGATCCTTGCGATCATGTCGGCGTGATCACGCTCGAGTTCTACGAGGCGTTTTTCCATGTTTTCTGCTGATGTCATGTATAACAGGTTGTTGTTTTGGGTCTTATAGATTGGTTATGGCGGGTCGGATGCTGAAAGCAGACGACCACGGGGTGGTTGTGATGTCTCCGTGCACGGGATGTTCGGTCGTTAAAAAAATCGTGTGGATTTCATCACATTATTTTTAGAGTGGCCGGATACAGTTCAGCAATGAGAACGTGCGTATTTTTCAAGTTTATCCAGCCAGTTGTTAAAATGCGGACACCCCCTCCTCATTGCATCGAGTCCAATCTGCTCTGCGATCGAAATCCCGTGATAGATTTTCTGGTATTGATCATCGTAGATTTCCTTAAGGTGAACGGATGGACCTTTATTCGTGTCGATTTTTTCCGGTCCGCCAAATTTATGAAGAACAGCCTCCAGTTTGCTCAATTTTAATGGTGTGGCGTTTTGGAGGTTTCTGTTTATGGTATCAGTGCTGGAGAAAAGAAGTGCTTCAAATTCGTGGAGTTGAATGTAGGGAATGAAGTCAGGAGAGGGTCCAGCTATATCCTCTTGGAGTTTTTGTTCGAGGAACTTCACTTTTTCTTCTGCATTTGTCAGGGATTCTGCGTCCTGTTTCCCTGGAAAACCAGAAGGTAGCTGATAGAGGTCTATCATTGTGGTGATGAGACAGGATTCATGATCTCGTAGTCTGAGGGTGTTTTTGCGGAATTGTTTATAGGTGGAGAGCCCTCCGAAATGGGTGGCGTCTGTCTGGTTGATATGAACTTTGACGGTGAAGCCAAGAGATGTTAAATGGGGTTTGAGGATCCTGTCGACAAAACGTTTTTCTGTGTCTCCTTCTACATGGATTTTGAGGAGCATGATTATTAGGGGTTGCCTCCCATGATGTTTTTACGCCATATCTCACCGAGTGTGTAGTCTTTTAACCAGTCTCTAAGTTCTTCTTTGTTAGGTCGGGTGATTTTTGTTTCGCCGTGTTCTTTTTCAGCGATGAGGATGTCGTCAGGGGTGAAACTGTTTACGAGCTGAATGGATTGTGTGGATATGAGTAGTTGAGAGTTGGCAGAGGCGAGTTTGATGAGTTCTGCAAGGATCTCTATCGCTTCCGGGTGGAGTCCGAGTTCGGGTTCGTCGATAATGATGAATTTAGGCGGGTTTGGCTGTAAGAGGAGGGTGGAGAGAGCGATGAATCTTAGGGTCCCGTCGGATAAGGCAGAGAGCGGGAAGTCGTAGTGTTCAGCGTATCTGTCGTTCCAGAGGAGTCGGACATTGTCTCCTGTTTTGTGGAAAATAAAGTCTTTGAAGTCGGGGAAGGCGAATCGGATCGCATTAATAATGTTTTCGTAACTTTTTGAATGGGTATTTTTGATTTCGTAGAGGATTGCTGCGAGGTTGTCTCCGTCGGGATGGAGGTATCTAGTTTGGGTTATACCAGAGACTCGTTTTAATGGTGAGGCGTCGCCTGTGTCCTGGAAGTGGTAGAGGATGAAGTGGTTTTTGAGTTCCTCGAGCTTTTCTTTGAGGTCAGGAGTTTTTTCGAATTCAGCAACCTGTGAGTGAACACTGGTAATTCCGGAGAGATAAAAATCCACATCTGCTTTGTCACTGAGGATAATATTGTCATCTTTTCCCGCCATTAGGAAATAGCTGTAATTATGTCGTTTTTCGATATCAATACTTATCATTACGTGATCAGTATTTTTTGTTCCATAGTGGAAGTTTTGGTTTGCTCCGCCATTTTTTTCGATATATTTTGGGAGGTATTTGGGGTTGTTGACTATTATTTCCAATAGTTCGAAGGCAGAGAGAAAACTGCTTTTTCCAGATCCATTTGCCCCTAAGAGGATGTTGATTTTTCCGAAGGTGACCTCCACTTTTTTAATGGATTTCCAGCCCTCAATGGATATTGTATTGATTGGAAGAGTGTCCATGATATGATGTGTTTTTGTGTTATAGGGTATTAAAGGTATTTTTGCGGGGGAAATTGTATTGAGAATCCGTATGCTCTTGTAAAGTGGAACGTTGGCATACATTTGCGTGTATGACTTCACCCTCCTCATCGCACGAAAATGAAACTGATCTTCCCCATATGATCTGTGCGGATGCCTCCCTCTTGAGCCGCCTCTTATATCAAAACTCGATTTTACACCCAACAAAATAAAAAAAAATATGGGTTGGTCCAGCCGAATCGCAAATCAAAGATTTGGTCGCAAGGCAAAGCCTTGCTCAACTGAGGCCGCCCCTACGGGACACCCCGCCTGTTCACTTCACCCGGACGAGCAGTTCCGCATTCTCGATAGCGACATCAGTATGGTTTATTATCTGTCCAGCCGCGATCGTATTCCTGTGATTATGTCCGGCGATCCACATCAGCAGATTTGGATACTTCTGCTGCTCTGTGATCAGCACCCCTTCGGGGATCTCCGAGTTGAGACTCCAGCCTGATGGTGAGCCTACCTTCGTCGTAAGGATCGGGATATGAGCTGCAATCATCATCAGCACCCCTTCATCCTGTCCTTTCTGCAGTTCTGCCTTCAGCCAGGCAAACCGCTCTTCATCGAGTGATCCGTGACCGTGTACCCAGATATCTTCAAGCGTAGAACCATTCTCGGTCGTATCATCCTGCATGCTGATCCGAACACCCTCGACCGGATCGAACGAATAGCATGCAAAGTCATCTGTGATCATCTCTTCCGTATATCCGTGTCCATACGGAAGGGAACTCGAGTTCAAAAACTCCTGCATAAATCCGACACGGACCCCGTTCTCACCAAGTAGGCGGCGATCTTCATCCGCTATGACCTTTGGAGCTGAGGTCAGCAGTGAAGCATTGCCCATACCGATTATCGCACCATTCGGATCAGAACCATTGAAAACACCCATATAATACCCAGTGAGCGACGGGTCTCCTGTTGTGAGAAGATCGAGCCGCATATTTGCGACGGTATCGCCGCGAAGGATCCTGCATGCATTCTCATCCACCGTGAACACTCCCGTATAGAACTCATCATGATTTCCGATCGTCTGATACCAGGGCATCTCCAGACCTTCTGCCGCAAATGTCTTCTGGTAATCGATATTTTTTTGCCTATGTTCCCGCCGGATGTTGGATCGATCGCTTTTCCGTCGAGCACGTCAATGAACCAGCGCAGTTCATTGTACTGGGCGTTGTTTACCGCATCTCCAAGGGATAGTACCAGATCGACACCGTCCGTTTTATTTATGTCATTGATCGTTCGAACTGCGGCATTCAGCACCTGGGTCGTAAACATCGAGACAGGTGAATACGCCGA
>DALTVX010000026.1 GCA_029987395.1 Methanocorpusculum sp.
TCGAGTTAAATTCAAACATAGCTAAAATCCTGCTTTGGTGAGGTAGTCCTCGGTTATGACGCACTTCTGCTGATCTTTATTCTGCATTCGGGTCATGAACCGTTCAATATATTTTCCGATCATATCACATTCCAGATTTACAGATTCGCCTTGTGTTTTCGAGAGGAGGGTCGTCGATTTCTCGGTATGTGGGATGATCGCTACAGAAAATGAATCCGCATTCACCGATGCCACGGTTAGGCTGATACCGTCCACCGCGATGGATCCTTTTTCGATGATGTACTTCATGATATCGGGACCCGCTGAAAAAGTGATCCAGACGGTCCGATCATCTCGGCGGATCGTCGAGATCGTCCCGGTACCGTCAACATGGCCGGTGACTATATGCCCGCCGAAACGACCGTTTGATGACATTGCACGCTCAAGATTCACATTGCTTCCGGGTTTTAGTGCGCCAAGAGATGTACGGGCGAGCGTTTCACTTGTTGTGTCTGCATCGAAATTTTGACTGGTGAGTCCGCTTACCGTAAGACAGACCCCGTTCACTGCAACACTGTCCCCCATATGCAGGTCTTCAAAAACCCTGCTTCCTTGGATGGAAAGTACCGAAGAGTTCTGACCTTTTTTTATTTTTGTCACTGTTCCAATCTCTTCTATGATGCCGGTAAACATGATCGATGACTCCTGAGCAGGTTGAACTAACCTGATTACCTATTCGACCCGTACCTATATAATTATTATCGAGTTTGAGTTTCAAATCAAAAATGAGTTGTGCGTGTTTTTAGATACTACAGAAAGACAGATATTCACCATTGATAAAAAAAATAAAATTGTCCTTCAATGGGAAAAACTCATCGACAACAAAAATAAAAAAATTATTCGGACACGGCGCCTGTGTCGGCCTGGCCGGCATATCGCGCATAACGTGCAAGAACGCCTTTTAGTTGACGCTCTTTTGGCACCCACTCACTTCTTCTCTTGGTGAGTTCAGCCTCACTGACGAGAAGATCCAGCCTCTGTTCATATAGGTCGATCGAGATGATATCGCCTTCACGGACCAATCCGATCGGACCTCCGGCTTTTGCTTCGGGAGCGACATGCCCGATGCATGGACCACGTGTTCCTCCGGAAAACCGCCCATCCGTCACGAGAGCTACCTGCGTATAGCCTAGCCCCATCAATGCCGAGGTGGGGGCAAGCATCTCCGGCATCCCAGGTCCGCCTTTTGGCCCCTCATATCTGATAACGACCACATCGCCTTCCACGATCTTTCCCATGAGGATCGCGTCCATCGCCTCATTTTCTCCATCAAAGACGCGTGCCGGCCCTTCATGCTTCCACATCGAATCGATCACTGCCGCCGATTTGATCACCGATCCGTTCGGCGCAAGAGAACCTTTCAGGATCTTCAGCCCCCCTGCACTGTGAACTGCATTTTTCATACTGTGGATCACATTCTCATCCACATACTTGACACCATCTGCGATCTCGTACACCGTTTTTCCCGACACCGTCATTCGGTCAACAAGATGGGGTCTGATCTGCTTGAACACAGCCGGGATCCCGCCTGAATGATATAACGTCTGCATGGAGTGAGGACCTCCCGGCTGCATGGAGCAGATATGCGGAACGATCGCTCCCATCTCAGTAAAATCATCAAGGGTCAATGGAACTCCCGCCTCCTGAGCGATCGCCATCAGGTGAAGAACGGTGTTTGTCGACCCGCCAAGAGCCATATCTATAGCGATAGCATTTTTGAGCGACTCTTTGGTAATGATATCGCAGGGCTTGATATCTTCGCGAATCAATTCGACGACCCGAACACCGCTTTCGTACGCCATACGAAGTTTAGCAGAGTCCACCGCGGGGATCGCCGCACAGCCCGGTAATGACATGCCCATCGCCTCCGTCATGCATGCCATGGTGTTTGCTGTGTATAGCCCCTGGCAACTCCCACAACCGGGCATAGCTGCGGCCTCCAGCTCATGGAGTTCCTCTTCGGTCATCTTATGTGCCGCGACCTTTCCGACCCCTTCAAAAATATCAGTAAGAGAAAGTTCACAGCCTTGGTGATGTCCTGGAAGCATGTTCCCTCCTGTGATAACGATCGCCGGAATATTGCATCGTGCCGCTGCCATAAGCATCCCGGGCACGATCTTGTCACAGGTGCATATACAGACAAGAGCATCGAACCGGTGTGCCTGGATCATCAGTTCAACGGAATCCGCGATGTTTTCACGGGAAGCAAGGGAATATCGCATGCCTTCATGCCCCATGGCGATCCCATCACAGATACCTATCGTGTTGAACTCAAAAGCGGTACCTCCACCGGCAGCGACTCCTTCTCTAACGCGTTCGGCGACCATTCGAAGATGGGTGTGTCCCGGAACGATGGTGTTCCACGAGTTGGCGATACCGATAAAGGGTTTTTCCATCTCCTTATCCGATATTCCAAGTGAGCGTATGAGAGACCTGTTTGGCGCTCTGGTGTATCCTGATTTCACATCGTCGCTTCGCATCTGAATCAGGTACATGAAGGTAATGAGCGATAATAAAACAAGCGGCTGAAAATTACTCCAATATCCAGATCATGATTTGTCGCCATCATTAAACCCGACCAAAACCAATACAACATCAGATGACTACAGTTGCATGCCTTGGAGTGGGTAGAATAGGCGGAGAAGTTGCATTCGTTTCTGCCCTTAGAAAATTTGCCGATGAACTCGTCCTGTTTGATATCAGTGAACCACTGCAACATGCGCAAAAACTCGATATAATACACGGGATGGACATTCCCGTATCCACAGATACCGCTGATCTCAAAGACGCCGACTACTGCATATTATCGGCCGGGTACTCACGTTCTCCAGATATCAAGACACGTGCCGAGCTGTTTGATAGAAACCTCCCGATCGCAAAGGAGTCCGCAGAACTCCTCAAAGGATTTTCAGGAAAACTCATCGTCGTCACAAACCCGATGGACGTCTTCACCTGGTACTTTGCAAAACACACTGACCTTGATGAAGGACAGGTCATAGGGTTTGGCGGTCTGCTTGACAGCAGGAGATTCAACGTTGCTCTTCGGTCGATGGGGGTCGATGGGGAGTCTCAAGTCCTTGGTGAACATGGAGAACATCAGGTCCCGCTCTTTTCTCATCTGGATATTGAGGTCCCCATTGCGGTTCGCGAAGAGATCCTGATCGGCCTTCGAAGCTCTTCGATGCCGGTCATCAAAGGGAAGGGAGGAACCGTGTTCGGCCCCGCATACCACATCGTCTCGATGATGGAAAAGATAGAGAAGGGAAAAAAGATCACCTGTTCTCTTCCGGCAAACGGCGCTTACGGCATCGATGGATGTTCGATCGGGCTGCCGGCAGTCGTCACAAAGAATGGTGCGAAGATCGATGAAAGCCTCAAATTCGACCCATGGGAGTCGGAAAAACTTCTTGAAGCCGCAGAATACTTAAAGGGGCTTTGCAGGAGAGTTTGATGGAGATCGCCATCAATCAGGCCGAATACTCAAATGCTCCCGGAGGACCGGTGGTCCACATATTTGGACGCGAAGCCGACGGGACACCTCACCAGCTAAAGATCACCGGTTTTCGCCCCTACTTCTGGGTCCGTGAAAGTGAGGCAGACAAACCCCACCCTGAAAATATCGAGATAACACAGGACCGCGGGGTATCGATCAAAGGAGAACCTCTTCGCCGCATCTACACCGAAAAACCCGGGGACGTTCGAAACACCAGAGAAAGTTACCATCATTTCGAGGCTGACATTCCGTTTGCCACACGGTTCCTTATCGACACAGGGCTCACAGGAGGACTCTTTGCACCTTCTGAAGAGTGCACCTTCACGGAAGTCTCTCCTGCCACCGTCATCTCCCGACCAAGGGTCTGCATGTGTGACATCGAGTGTGAGGACAGAAACGGATTTCCGGAACCGCAACGAGATCCGATAACCTGCGTCACCTGTCACGACTCCTTCGATGACGAGTATACGACCTTCGTATTGAATGGAAAAACCAAAGGCGATTTTTCCAAAGCAGCACCACTTGCCAGCGGATGTTTCTCAGAAAACCATATCATCCTCGATTATGATACAGAGCGTGATCTCTTCACCGGTTTCATCAACTACATTCAGGAAAAGGATCCTGACATTCTATCCGGTTGGAACTTCATCGACTTTGATGCGGACTATATCCTCAAACGTGCAGAGACCCTTGGGTTCAGGACCGAGGTCTTTGCCCGCATGTCGGGAATGACCGAGAGAAACGCGATGCGTGGACGGGTCATCTTCGATCTTCTCGCCGCATACAAGAAGATGCAGGGAAGTCAGAAGGAGTCATATCGTCTGGACGCCGTCGCAGATGATGAACTTGGGGAGACCAAAGTCAGATACACCGGAACGCTTGGCGATCTCTGGGACAATGACCCGATAAAGATGGTCGAGTACAACTACAAGGATGTTGAGCTGTGTGTCGGGATCAACAGAAAAAGCAACATCATCGAGTTCTATCAGGAGGTTGCCAGATATGTCGGCTGTCCACTGGACAAGACACTGAACTCCTCGAATGTCATCGACATCTACATTCTCAGAAAATCTTTCGGCAAATTCATCCTGCCGTCCAAAGGAAATGCAAGCGGGGAGGAGTTTGAAGGGGCGACCGTCTTTGCTCCAAGCAAAGGCGTCAGAGAAAATGTCATCGTTTTAGATCTGAAGTCCCTGTATCCGATGGCAATGATGACGCTGAACGCGTCACCGGAGACGAAGTCACCCAGCGGCGAGATCCATGCTCCAAACGGGATACGGTTCAACAAATCTCCTGACGGGCTCACCCGCTCGATCATCAGCGAACTAATGACCGAACGTGACGAAAAGAAAAAACTCAGGAACAAATTCCCGTTCGGATCGGACGAGTACACGCTCTACGATATGCAGCAGAATGTTCTCAAAGTGATCATGAACACCTACTACGGCGTTTCAGGATTCTCGCGGTTCAGACTGTATGATCGAGATATTGGAGCAGCCGTGACCTCGGTTGGACGTGCGATCATCCAGCACACAAAAGAAGTCATCACCAAACATGGATATGAAGTGATCTACGGTGACACGGATTCCTGTTTCGTCCAGATCCCTGCGATATCCCTGGAAGAAACGATGAAGATCGCTCGCGGGATCGAGGAGGAGCTCAACGCAAGCTATCAGGCGTTTTCAAAGGATACCCTTGGTGCAGATACGAACTATTTCTCGATCAAGTTCGAAAAAATCTATCGGAAATTTTTCCAGGGAGGAGCAAAGAAACGGTATGCAGGCCACCTCATCTGGAAAGAGGGGCAGGATGTCGATAAGATCGATATCACCGGCTTTGAGATGAAACGGTCCGACTCTGCGCAGATCACCCGTGAAGCACAGGAAAGAGTTCTGGAGATGATCTTGAAGGGAAACGGCAAAGCAGATGTGGAAAAATATCTCCCTGAGGTGCTAAACATGTACCGTGCGGGAAGATCCCCACTTGAAAAGGCAGGGATACCAAGCGGGATAAACAAGTCGTTTGCCGATTATGTCCATCTGGATGCACATGGACGAGGAGCGATATACTCAAATCAGCATCTGGAAACTGATTTCAAACGCGGCAGTAAACCCAAACGGCTTTACATCAAGCGGAGTCTTCAGCCGGACAAGTATCCGGATACGGATGTGCTCTGCTTTGAATATCCGGATCAGATACCAGAAGGAGCGTTTGAGATCGACTGGGAAACGATGCTCGAGAAAACTCTTCAGGCACCGCTGAACCGCATCTTCGATGCACTCGGATGGGACTGGGACGAATTTGATCCAACCAAGTCTAAAAAGACAACGTTGGATATGTTCTTCTAAAAAAATACTTTTTTTGCAACACTGCTGAAAATGTGCAGGCCAGATATCTTTCTAAATTAGTATGTGCTGATAAGCGATTTTTCAAAAAAGTATCATAAATTGAGAGCTAAAGGAAAAACCTTAGTTCTCAACAATGATTCGGATCGGTGTCGGAAGTTTGTATCCGCTGTGAAGGAGTGCATCCTTCGCCTGATCGATATACTGCGGAGTTGTCCAGACGGTAAAAATACGCTGTCTTTCTTCAACACGGGCTGCAGTTCCAACAGGTTTGCCGAATGCAAGTCTCATACCTTCAGAAATACGGTCCGCACCTGCACCAGTTGCCTGCTTGTGTTCACGGAGAACATGGTGAGGGTATGGTCTGATCTTTAAGTGGAAATTGTTTCTTCCGACATCTTTCATTAGACGTCTATTCATATTGATACGTGCAGCTTCCATTGCCGTGTGACGGATCTGGCAAGCTTCAAGTGCTTCAAGATGAATAGCGACCGGGAACTCCTCAGA
>DALTVX010000027.1 GCA_029987395.1 Methanocorpusculum sp.
CCGCTGCTTCATTGCTCGGGAGAGGACGTGTCGTTTCTGTTCCAGAGCTGTGACTCTCGCCACCCGTACTTGCGTACGGCTGTGTACCTGAGCGGTGGGAGGACTTTCCTCAGCGGTCTCGAAATGACCACCGTCAGCCGTTTGCTCCCTCTCACGCGGGTACATATTGGACAGCAAGATTTATGAAAGAATAGGGTAAGGTGGGAGGTGGGCCTGCCGGTGGACCAAAAAAATATAGCACGGTGAATCGGATATGCGGCCCCTTACCTCTGCTCCTTTGAAAATATTCTCAACAAATTTTCCAAAGGTCAGGTGAAAAAAACGTCTCGTTTTCTCCTCACACATCAAGAATAATATCAGCCAACCGCACATAATAACATACACAATATGGATTTTCGTCTGATCCGAACCATCTGTCCCTACTGCGGAACTGGGTGCAGCCTCTCCTTAGTGACAGCCGATGGTCGGGTCCAGGGGGTGCAGCCCTATCCCCGTTCACCCGTAAATGCGGGAAAACTCTGTGCCCGCGGCCTCTCAGCCGCCGAATTCGTCAACTCCCCGGACAGGCTCATCCATCCGATGATCCGAAAAAACGGGATCCTCGAAAAAGTATCCTGGGATGAAGCCCTTGCTTTCACAGCAGACCGCCTGAAAAACTATCTTCCTTCAGAAATCGGTGTCCTCTCGTCACCCCGCGTGTCCAATGAAGACAACTATGTCATGATGAAGTTCGCCCGGGGCGTTTTGAAAACCAACAATATTGATCACTGCGAACGCTTGTCCCATTCATCGACCGTACAGCCGCTCATCAGATCGTTCGGCTATCCGGCGATGACAAACAGCATCTCAGATATAGCCGGATCAGACTGTATCCTCGTTCTTGGTTCAAACGTGTTCCGCCAGTTCCCCCTCATTGGGCGGGCGATCATTCAGGCACAGCAAAGCGGCGCTCGATACATCTGTGCTGACCCGCGCAAAACATTCACCGGCTCGACCGCCGATTTGGCCATCCAGTTTTACCATGGATCGGATGTAGCCCTTTTGAACGGGATCATGCAGGTGATCTGTACAAACGGTTGGGAAGATCCCGGGTTCATTGCGGCAAGGACCGAAGGGTATGCAGCATTTTATGATCAGGTCATGCGTCCTGCATATGCCCTTGATCAGGTATCCAAATCAACGGGAGTTGGTCCCGATGCGATCATCCAGGCCGCTGAATGGATATCTTCGGCAAAATCATGTTCCATCATTTATTCAACGGGCGTCACCAAGTTTGGCGCGGGTGACGATGTTATCCATGCGATAGCAAACCTCCAGCTTCTGACGGGAAACATCGGGAAAAAAGGAGCCGGGATTTCGTCCCTTCGAGGACAAAACAATATCCAGGGTGCCTGCGATATGGGGGTCCTGCCCGAATACTTCACCGGATACCAGCGGGTCGATGATCCAGATGTTTCCGCAAAGTTCTCCCGGGAATGGAAGTTTGCAGACGGGATCGCCGAACCTAAACGGGGGCTGGACAGTACGGAGATGATGGAGCATCTGCAGAAGAATACCGGCGAGATCAAAGCCATGTATATTCTTGGCGAGAATCCGGTACTTTCCGGTCCCGACCTGGAAAGATCCCGTGAGGCATTTTCCAATCTTGAGTTCGTCGTCGTTCAGGATATTTTTCAAAATGAAACCGCCGAGTTTGCCGATGTTGTTTTTCCGGCGGTCTGTTTTGCAGAAAGAGACGGGACCCAGACGAATACGGAGCGCCGTGTCCAACGGCTGAAAAAAGCTCAGGACGGTCCGGGGGAGACAAAGCAGGACTGGAAGATCCTCACGCTTTTAGCCGAAAAGATGGGATATGCAGAGCAGTTCCCCTGGAAAACGTATGAAGAGATCTTTGCCGAGATCGTGCGGATTACCCCGATCTATGCCGGGATGACCTATGAAGGAGTAGAGCGGCCGGAAGGTATGCAGTGGCCTGTCGGGCAAGGAGGGAGCGAACAGCTCTATGCCGAAAATTTTTCAACGGAAAGCGGGAAAGCCCGGTTCATTCCTGCAGATTGGACGCGTATCTGCGATGCGACAACGCCCGAGTTTCCCTTTTTGTTTTCGATGGGGCGGTGTATTTTCCACTGGGATACCGGGAAGATGACTAAAAGTAGGTCAGCGACAGCGAATTGGATCGAGATCCATCCAAAGGATGCGGCAGAACAGGGAATCATGGAGGGTGATCCTGTTGAGATCCTGACCAAAGATAGGGTCCTCCTTGGAATGGCACGGGTCACGCATGAGATCTTAGAAAAAACAGTGTTTATGCCGTCACATTATGTTGATGCGGATAGCAGCGATCTGATCCAGAATGCGTCGCTGGATGCGGCCCCACATATGCAGCCTGTGCAGATCAGAAAAATTATTTGAAACAGCCCAGCATGCACTGGGTGATCTTGATATCGTTTTGTATGCAGTGATCGCCGACATCCTTTACGGCTATCTGATATTTTTCAGCGATCATGTGTGCTTTGCTGCAGGTGATCGTTTTCTCGATTCCTTCATCCAAGAGTATGGCTTCTATATTCTGTGTCATATGATACAATAAAGGAGGTGAATACCTATAAATCCAGGGTATTTGAGGATAAATATTTCAAGACCCTGGATCGCGATCTCGGCAGTGCACAAAGCAAAGGATCACGTTCAGTTAAAAAAATGGTGGAGAGGCTCGATCACTCAAGCTCAAAGGCTCCCGTATACAGCTGATAATATTTACCCTTTTCTTGGATAAGCATCTGATGACTGCCCCTCTCAATGATTTTTCCTGATTCAAGGACCATGATCACATCGGCATTGTGCACGGTCGAAAGACGGTGAGCGATCACAAAGACCGTTCGTCCTTTCATGAGAGAATCCATTCCCGCCTGAACGATGGCCTCTGTTCGGGTATCTATGCTTGATGTTGCCTCATCCAGGATCATCACCGGTGGATTTGCAACTGCCGCCCGGGCGATGGATAAAAGCTGCCTTTGACCCTGTGAAAGACTTGCTCCATCTCCGGTAAGGACCGTGGCATACCCCTCGGGAAGCCGGGAGATAAAATCATGAGCGTTTGCAAGACGTGCCGCCGCTTGTACCTCCTCATCGGTCGCATCCAGCTTTCCATATCGAATATTTTCCAGGACCGTCCCGGTAAACAGATTCGTATCCTGCAAAACGACCCCAAGTGATCTTCGAAGATCCGCCTTTCTCATCCTCTTGACATCGATCCCGTCATAGAAGATCTCGCCTTCCTGGACCTCATAAAACCGGTTTATCAGATTGGTGATCGTCGTCTTTCCGGCACCCGTTGCTCCAACAAACGCGATCTTTTGACCCGGGCGTGCATACACTGAGATGTCATGTAAAACCTCTTTCTCGGGGTTATAGCCAAAACTCACATCGCGGAGCTGAACATCCCCTTCGAGTTTAGTATACACCGGCGATCCGTTTTTGATCTCCTTCCATGCCCAAATGCCCGTATACGCTGGCGTCTCCACAAGAGAAGATCCTTGGATCTTTGCATTGACCAGGGTAACATCCCCGGTATTTTCCTCGACAGGCTCATCCATCAGCTCGAAAATACGCTCAGCACCTGCCAAAGCCATTACGACAGAGCTGAGCTGCTGGGAGACCTGACTGATCGGCATCATGAAACTTTTACTCAGCTGTAAAAATGCGGCGATCGCTCCAAGAGTGAGCCCACCGATCCCACTTATTGCCAAGGCACCTCCAACGATAGCGATCAAAACATACTGGATATTTCCGATGTTTGCTACGATCGGCATGAATATATTTGCAAACTTGTTTGCCGCCGTTGCATCGGCACAGAGCTCATCGTTCATGACGTTGAACTCAGATTTTACCGTGTCCTCATGACAGAAGACCTTGATCACCTTCTGTCCGCTGATCATCTCCTCGATATATCCGTTCACTTTACCAAGCGATTTTTGCTGACGAACGAAGTAGGATGCACTTTTCCCCCCGATGTTTTTCAGGACAAAAAACAGCACGCCCACCATGAACACAGCAAGAAGCGTCAACGGGATACTCGTATAGATCATCGCGAATGACACAAAAATGATGGTCATGGCTGATGAAAACACCTGAGGGACGCTTTGCGAAAGCATCTGATGCAGCGTTTCCGTATCGTTTGTGTAATGACTCATCGTATTACCGAACTGATGCGTGTCAAAGTATTTGATCGGTAACTTCTGCATATGAGCAAACATATCATCACGGATCCTCTTCATGACCCCTTGGGAAACGATGACCATGAGTCTGCTGTAAAGAAGCGTTGCAAGAACGCCGACAAGATAGATCAGACCCATGAAAAGGATCACCTGCAGTAGAGCAGTGAATACCGGAGACTCGACCCCAAGAAGTGGGGTGATGTAATCATCGATCAGCACTTTAAGGAAGAGTGAACCTATCACACCTGCTAGGGTACTTAGCAGGATAGAAATGGCGACAACGATGAGTGTGACCTTATACATACCCGGAAGATAGGAAAGAAGACGTTTGAGTGTCTTTTTTGCATTCTTGGGTTTGCGTCCTACGGCAGGTTGACCGGAACGTCTGCTTCCCGGACCCATTGGCGGAGCCATTACGTTGCACCTCCTTTTTTCTGTGTCAAATAGACCTCCTGATAGATCGCATTCGTCTGTAAAAGCTCAGCGTGAGTTCCAACAGCATTGATATGACCGTCATCCATCACAATGATCTTGTCAGCTTTCTCGATCGAGGAGTAACGCTGGGTGATGATGATCTTCGTGGTGTCGGGGATCTCATTTTCAAGCGCATCGCGTATCAGTGAATCTGTTTTCGTATCCACAGCGCTGGTGGAATCATCCAGAATGAGGATCTTTGGTTTCTTCAACAAAGCACGGGCGATACATAATCTCTGCTTTTGACCGCCGGAAACATTTGAACCCCCTTGTTCGATCTTCGTATCATATTTATCTGGGAATTTTTGGATGAACTCATCGGCTGAGGCGAGTTTACTTACACGGATGATCTCTTCGTCAGAAGCATCAGAATTACCCCATCTAAGATTGTCCTTGATGGTCCCTGAGAAGAGAACATTCTTCTGAAGAACTACTGCGACCTGATCGCGAAGTGTGGTCAGATCATAATCTCGAACATCCACTCCGCCAACCAAAACAGAACCGCCGGAAACATCATAGAGCCGGGGGATAAGCTGGATAAGCGTCGTTTTGGAACTACCGGTTCCCCCAAGTATCCCTATCGTCTCACCTGATTTTATCTCCAGATTGATCTTCTCAAGAGCTATCCGGTCAGAAGTAGATGAGTAACTGAAGTCCACGTCCCGGAAACTGATATCACCGTTTTTAACAATGAACACCGGATCTTTTGGATTGGTTAGATCGCTTTCTTCGTCAAGGATCTCGACGATCCTTTTTGCTGATGCACGAGACATCGTGATCATGACAAAGATCATGGAAAGCATCATCAGACTCATCAGGATCTGCATGGTATAGGCAAACAGACTGACCAGCTGACCAGTGGTCAAGTTCCCTGCAACGATGAACTGGGCACCAAACCAGGATATGAGCAGGATAGCTAGATACATGGTGAACTGCATCAAAGGGCTGACAAACGCAAGCATTTTTTCTGCTTGTGAAAAGTATTTGTAGAGATCTGTGGAGACAGCTTTGAATTTACCCACCTCATGTTCATCACGGACATACGATTTCACGACCCGAATGCCTCTGAGATTTTCCGAAACGACTTTGTTCAGCCGGTCAAATGTTTTGAATACCTTCTCAAAGATCGGCTGGACGTTACGAATGATCAGGAACATCCCAATACCAAAGATCGGGATCATCACAAGGAAGATAAGTGAAAGATCAGAATTGATCCCTGTTACCATGATGTATGCCAGGATCAGCATCATCGGACTGCGGATCCCCACGCGAATGATCATCTGATATGCATTCTGTACGCTCGTAACATCGGTGGTGAGCCGGGTAACGATACTGGAGGTCGAGAATTTGTCGATGTTTGCAAACGAAAAATTCTGAACATTATAGAAGATATCATGCCGAAGATTACGTGCAAACCCGGAAGAGGCAGAGGCAGAATACTTTCCGGCGAGAACACCAAATATCAGCGATATTATTGCGGATATGACCAGAGCAAGACCGAGACGGAGGATAACACCCATGTTTCCTCCGGTGATCCCGTTATCTATGAGGGACGCAAGGATCAACGGGATGATCACCTCGACCACCACTTCAAGCCCAATAAACATAGGGGCGAGCAGACTGGGTTTCTTAAATTCGCGGATGGATCCCGCTAACCGTTTTACTATGTGGATCATACCATTTCCTCCAGATTGGTTTTCATTTTTCCCATGATCGAACGAAGGAACGCCTGTTCCTCTGCAGATACCCCTTTGATGAGATGATCTTCAAGTTCAATTGCGTTCTGCCGGGCTTGTCTGCTTAAGGCGATCGCCTTTTCAGTGAGCACGATCTTTTTCAGTCTGGCGTCATAGTCGACCGATTCTCTGGTGATAAGCCCGTTCTTTTCCATGAGCTGAAGGATCCCGGTCGCGGTGGAACGCCGGATAGAATATTTTGTCTCGATATCCTTTTGAAAGATCTCGCTCTTTTCGGCATGATGAACATACCCGATTATCTGAAACTGAGTTCCGGTGAGATTTTTCAGAGGTCCCCGCGCCGCAGAACTGTCCAGGTTTCGCTTGATATGATTTGAAAGGATCTTTATCAAGACCGCGATCGGAACTCTGTCATCCATATGGTATTATGTTAGGGAGCTAACAATATATACTTTGCTGGAACGAAATCGAATATGATTTTTTTCTCATATCAAGGAGGCCCCCTTCATTTTAAAATAGGACTTACGCGGTGTGAGAGTATCACTCAAAATTCTTTAACGTTGTATACGGACACAAGAGATAAAAAAACTAACCGCGAATCTCCGCGAATAAACACGAATCGCATTTTTCTTGCGTCGTCGTGCTCTGCTCCGGCTTATCGCCTACGCAGAATCGCACGCCGTCTGGAAAAATGCTGAGGGAAAAACCCGCGTGCGGGTTTTTCTGTCCTTTTATTATTTCTCATACAACACAAAAAGAGGGCCAACTTGAAAGAAAAACCGGCACGCCGGTTTTTCCTATAGCATTTTTCAAGAGAGGGTGCGATTCTGCGCAGGCGATTAGCCGGAGCAGAGCACCCGAACGTAAGAGAAATGCGATTCGTGTTTATTCGCGGAGATTCGCGGTTGGTTTTATCTCATGTTTCCCACACAACCGTACACCCCCGAATTGGATTCGCACCAACACCGCGTAAGTCCTATTAAAAAAAAGATTGGTTATATTAGTATGTCGCAAGGTAGCGTTTGATCTCCCAGTCGGAAATCGACTTGGAGAAATCTGCCCACTCAAGCTCACCTATACGGTTGATCTGGGCAACAACATGTTCGCCAAGAACACCGCATAAGAGCGGATCGTTCATTAAAGCAGCATTTGCTGCATGCAGATCCCGGGGAAGGCAGCGGATCCCTTCTGCCGCACGTTCCGCCGGGGTCATTCTGAAAATATTTTTGTCCACGCTCTCCGGAGGCTCGAGCTTCTGGGTCACACCCTCCATTCCTGCAGCAAGCATCACCGCAAATGTGAGATACGGATTACAGGTCGGGTCAGGACTTCGGAGTTCAGCGCGGGTACTTTTTCCTCGGGACGAGGGGACCCTGATAAGAGCGGACCGGTTCATTGCCGACCAGCCAACGTAGACCGGAGCTTCATATCCCGGAATGAGCCGCTTGTACGAGTTCACCGTCGGATTTGCAATACGCGTGATCCCGTCGATATGCTTGAGAAGGCCGGCGATAAAATGACGTGCGGTGTCGGAAAGCTGATGATCTCCGTTCGGATCATAAAATGCATTCTTCCCATCCTTCATAAGCGAACAGTTGACATGCATACCTGAACCATTGACACCGTAGATCGGTTTTGGCATGAAGGTCGCATGAAGGCCACGGTGAAGCGCGAGGGTCTTTGCGGCAAACTTGAAGGTCACGACTTTATCTGCCATGGAAAGAGCGTTTCCGTAGGTGAAATCGATCTCGTGCTGGGACGGGGCAACCTCGTGATGCGAGGCTTCGATATCAAATCCCATCCCTGAAAGTGAGGTGACAAGATCCCGGCGCACATCCTCTCCCGGATCGTTTGAGGTCTGATCGAAATAGCTACCATGATCCTGAAGTTCTACTGAAGGGTGACCGTTCACCATCCTAAAAAGGAAGAACTCCATCTCAGGACCAACGTTGAATGTGTATCCAAGTTTTTCCGCTTTATCCAGCTGTTGACGCAGGATGAAACGTGGATCGCCGGTAAACGGCTCGCCGCGGGTCGTATAGACATTGCAGATAAATCTCGCAGTACGGAATTTTTCATCCGACCATGGAATGATCTGATAGGTCTCAGGTTCGGGCCGCAGAAGCATATCCGACTCAGTGAGTCGTGCAAACCCCTGGATGGAAGAACCGTCAAAACTAATGCCTTCCGTCAAGGCTTTTTTCATCTGTTTGGTTGGGATCGCAACATTTTTCGGTTTTCCTTCCAGGTCAGAGAACTGAAGAAGAACCGACCGTACATTGTCGTTCTCAAGCTGCTTGAGAACTGTATTGACCAACTCCACACGGTCGCCTTCGTGTGAAGCGGCAGGAGAGCCAAGAGGACTTTTACGCTCGTCAGAAACCATGTTCATATATAAGTGGTAATGGATGATAAATGTCAACTCGATACAAGGACTTTGTCACAAAATAGAAAAAAGGGACATGAAGATAAGGTTCACATAGCAGCAGAGCACAGTTATTGATAATGACATTAATTACAGCAGAGCTCAAAGAGCAGATCGCTAAAGTCGGCGTATGCCACCTGATCACCGCATCAAAAGCCGGTGTACCAAACGCAGCCCCAATGGCTTCCGTATGGGTCATGGACAAAGAAACGGTCTGGATCGGAAACAACTTCATGAACAAGACCCTGGCAAACATGAAGGAGAACCCGCAGGTATCCCTCCTTGTATGGAGCCGCGAGATCGGAAACTGTTTCCAGTTGAAAGGCACCGTTACAATCGAGTCCGGAACCCCTGACCACAAAAAGATGAAGGAGATGCTTGACGCAAAGAAACCTGGATACCCAGGCAAAGACCTCATCAAGATCACCGTTAAAGAAGTTTTCCTTTGCACTGCCGGCGCGGATGCAGGGAAAAAACTCTAACCTTTTTTTTATCACTCTGTTCTAAAAGAACGGTTCCCGATTGAACCTCAAAGGGGTGTCGGGCGTTTTACAGAATCAGAATCAAACGCAAGTTCTATAACTCCACTCGACCGAACTATTTGTAATAAAGAATGGCTGCCAAAAAAAGTACGAAAAAAGCTGAGTCAGAAGCTGCTCCCAAGCTCTTTTATATCTTCTACAATCAGGAGAGATGGGACAACTGGCTCAAAACCCTCGAAACGGCCGACTGGACAGGCGACGAGGAATCTGACGAGATGCCGGAAGGGTTCCGCATTTTGGACGGATTTTCAGATGACATCACGCTTGCAGCGATGAAGATCATCCGCCTCTTTCAGAACAAAAGAATATCCCTCGAGGATGCACGAACGAAGCTTCGCAGTGTTGAAGAGATCGTGATGAGTGAGGTCCCAGGTGAAGAACTCGCAGAGATCGTTGGATCGATGCAGGTCTCACTTGTGGTCCTCTTTGCCGCAGGGCAGAAGTACCTCGAAGAGATTCATCCGCCAGCAGAGGAGATCAAAAACCTCGTCAAGGATGGTCGAAAGGTCGTCGAAAAAGATGCGGAGAAGGCTCTTGATATAGCATCCTCGATCGGATCTGCCGTTATCAACGGAGCCGCCTGCTGCGGAAAATATGTGAAGGACACCGACGAACCCACACTCTTTGACGAGTGGCTCGTTGAGGTCGAACGTATCGCCGACGCAATGAAATCTCTCAAAGACTTTGATGAGGAATCCGGAGAAGGTTCGTGATCGCGAACAGAGCCCGGTTTCGTTATATAAAAAAATTACAGCGTGCTGCAGGCCACCGTCTGCCTGAAGCCGCCTTTCATCCGGCAAATCTGGAGGCAATCTCCGGATCAATGAACATCGATGGTCTGGACCCGGGAACGCGGGACATGGTCCTTCGTTTTTTTAAAGATTTTCTGGACTGTAAATGCCGCGAATCCCCCCTTTGCGGCTGCCCGGAACGAAAATTTGTGATCAGTATCCTGGAACTCCGGGAGATGGGACTTTCCCACAAAGATATCCACCGTCATCTGATCGATGAATACGGGATCGACCTGTTTCCGGCAGATATCTTAAGTTTCCTTGAAGAGTCTGTCCACCTTCTTGAGGCCATCAGAAGCGTGGCCGATCT
Organism: Methanocorpusculum sp.; assembly: GCA_029987395.1. Lineage (GTDB taxonomy): Archaea > Halobacteriota > Methanomicrobia > Methanomicrobiales > Methanocorpusculaceae > Methanocorpusculum. Next base: position 10,454 of record DALTVX010000027.1, read on the forward strand.
TGCGGGGCAAAATGAACTCGTGAAACTTTCCGACGAGCATATCAGAAACATCTCACGCTGAATACCTGCCACCGGACTCACATGTTTATGTGAAGGAACTGCCCAAAGCCCAACTCTTTTTTGTCTTGCGCACCAAACAAGAATATATGATACTAGAGAAGAATGAGTATTCGCAACAGATCGACCACCTGTATCGAAAATCTCTCATCCTGGAAATACCGTCCGACATGGATCCGGTACTGCACTTTTACTTAATTGACACAGTTGCCCGTTTGGATTACACTCTTTCAGCGCTTGCATACAGTTCCGACTCGATAAGGTGCGTTATGACCGCAGAATATCTGCGTGGTCGTGTGGATATCGCAAAAACAGGAGACTATGCGCTTTTCCCTAAATTCATGGTATGGCTTAGGGACAACCACAAAGAACAGTTCGAGTAGACACCTATCCTCTGGCAGCTCATCTTTGACCCAGACGAGGTCTCCTGCTACCTTGGATTTAGGATCGTTCTTGATCCAAACTCAAGGGTACCTCTCCAGCCCAAATTCTTCTATGACATGGCCGATGATCTCTTTAAAATGAAGTTCCTCAGAAGCATATATCCAGAAGGACCGATCGGGAAACTCTTTGCTGAATTTAAAAGGAAATAACACATGAATGCTGCAAAGCTCTGCTCTGAACTGATACAGATACGTAGCGAAAACCCGCCTGGCGATACAAGCGAAATTGCCGAATATATCCTGTCTTTTATGGAAGGGATCGGCATAGCAGGCACGATAACATCCGGGCCAGAGGGTCATGACAATGTCATATCAAAGGATCAGACCGGGCGCATCCTCCTCAGCGGACATATAGACGTAGTGCCGGCCATGAACCAGGGATGGACACATGATCCCTATTCTGGAAAGATCGATGATACCTTCGTTCATGGACGCGGGGCGACCGATATGAAAGGAGGGTGTGCCGCTATCCTTTCTGCTATGGAAAGATCGCAGAATGCAGGAGATGATCTATCGGTCTCTCTCGCATTTGTCTGTGACGAGGAGGGAGGGGGAAGATACGGGACCAGATATCTGCTGGAAAAAAATCTCATCCACCCATGCGATGTACTGATCGCCGAACCTACTCCGGCACATGCCCCGGCAATCGGCCAGAAAGGCATCTGCAGATTCGATCTGGAATTTGTCGGGACGCCTGGTCATTCATCGTTGTATCCGATCGTTGGCGACAGTGCGGTGATGCAGGCAATGGATTTCCTTTCCTGGATGGGAGAACTGCACAAACGTGAGTATCCGCAGACCAAAGAGATGGAGGAGTTGATCGAAAGTTCGATCAAGATCGTGGAAGAGGGGACAAATACTGACACGAACTTTGGACCGATATTCCGGCAGATAATGTATAATCCAGGCGTCATTTCAGGTGGAGAACGGGTAAATATCGTTGCCCAGAAATGTTGCCTCATGATGGATATGCGGCTCCCGTGGGGGGCTGACTGTGATGAGGTCTTAAACGAGATCTGCGATCATATCCCAAAATCAGCGGTCCTTACCCCGAGAACAAAAGCAAACGCCTCGATCACGCCGACCGATTCCTTCCTTGTCCAAAAGGCATGTGAGGCGATCAGCGGCGTGTATGGGATCAACTCCCAGCCGATGGTCCAGTGGGCAGCGTCGGATGCACGAGCACTGCGGCTCGCAGGTTTCCGTGCAATAGAGTATGGGCCCGGGGAACTGGAAACCATGCATGGACAAAATGAACGGGTCAGGATCGAACAGCTGAACAACTGCGAAGAGATCTACTTCCGGCTCATACAGAACTACAAAAATACACCACAGGAGATATAATACATGATAGAATCAAGAAAACCTCTCACTTCCTGGAAGGGACAGGACAGATATTTTGGTGAAGTTCTTTCTTCACTTACAGGCATATTCCTTTCCGGAGGCTGCTCTTGGAACAGGTGCAGGATGTGCGGATACAAAAACGACCGTGACATCTGCTCAAGGGATGAACTGATCGAACACATGAAGGGACAGGTCCTTTGGATGGAGGAGAACTATGACCCTGAAGAGTACGAGGTCGGGAAAATATTCACCTCAGGGAGTGTCTTTGACGAACAAGAGGTCCCTCTGGAGGTTTTGGATGCGTTCGGCGAGTTCTTCGCAGGAAAACCGCTGATCGCTGAATCCAGATCAGAGTACGTAACGGAAAAGGCCCTTTCCCGTCTTCTTAAAACCCTGGACACAGGGCAGGCACACCCGCTCACGGTCGCAATTGGTCTTGAGACCACAAACGACGAGATCAGGGAAAAGTCGATCGACAAAGGAAACAGCTTTGCAGATTTCATCAAAGCTGCGGATATCGCCCATGAAGCCGGAGTTGGCGTGAAGGCATATCTGATGATGAAACCTCTGTTTTTGACGGAGAAGGAGGCATTGGATGATATGCAAAAATCCATTCATGAGGTGGCACCCTACGCTGATATGATCTCGATGAATCTTTGCACGGTCCAGGGCAAAACTGAGCTGGAGCATTACTGGCAGAAGGGAGGGTTCCGGCCGCCGTATCTCTGGTCAGCAGTAAAAGCCCTGAGAGAGGCCGAGGTGCCTGTGGCATGTGATCCTGTAGGCGGCGGATACAAACGCGGACCGCATAACTGCGGGATATGTGACAAAGAGATCGTTGATGCGATCAATGAGTATTCTCTTACGGCAGATAAGAGTATCCTGGACGATGTCTGGGAGATCCCGTGTGCGTGTAAAAAAGAGTGGGAGTTCGTTTTGGAACATGAGAGGTCCTGGAACCTTCCTCTCACGAAATAATTTTTTGAGAATTTGTAATAACCCTTTTTTTAGGTGGGAGTTTTCGTTGGTGTTTTGGTGTGAAATCAGGCCGTTTTTTGCTGATGAAAAAACAGTGTTTGTGGGGTGAAATTTTAGAGTTCTCCACTCGCAAATAGGTGTTTCGATTCCATTTTGGTGTGTTTTGTATCAGTTTTGAGTGATTTTGTTTGGTGAATATTGGTGGTTGATTTTAAAATACGCTGTTTCCTGCCGATTTGCGTGTGTGAAATGATCGGAGTA
>DALTVX010000028.1 GCA_029987395.1 Methanocorpusculum sp.
CCATGCAAACAATGCTCCAGTAAGAAGGGGTGCGGCTCCGTAGCCAAATGATCCTCCGACCGAGAATAATGATAAGAACGTCCCCCGGTTGGCTGATGTGGTGAACTGATGTATCTGCTGATAGGCGTTTGGATGAAACATGGAATTTCCAGCTCCCACAAACACTGCCATGATCAAAAGCACCCAGTAATTTTGCGTAATCCCAAATATCCCGATGGCAAGCCCCGTCATAAGGATACACCAGGATAGCCCAGGGACCCAGCGTCCCTTGTCGATCATCAACCCGGTCAAGGGCTGGAAGAGGACCATTGTCAGGGTAATGAGGGTAAAGAGACCTCCTGCCATCGCATAGGACGTGATGCCCTGTTCAGTAAATAGAGGGATCAGTGCAGGCAGGATCGCGGGAACTACCGGGATGTAAAAGTCTGCTGCCCCGTGGCCCGCGGCAAGACCTGCGATGCGTTTTGTAAGTTCGTTCATGATATCCTCTCTAAACGGATGATCTCGACGGGGATCTCCAGATTTTCTTTGGTGTGAAAGAAGAATTGCTTTGGAATATTTAAGAGAGCCGCTGTTTTTGAGGTGATGACCGCAGTCTCTTTTGTGTATGCTTCAAGAAACGGGATACTACCTTTGTTGAAGATCCCGTAACAGACCGGGGCCGTTTTGAGTGCAAAGTCGATGAACGGCCGGTCGGCATGCTCCTTCTGCGCTCCAAACGGCGGGTTCATCACCACGGTGTCAGCAGTTAGGCAGGCGGCGTTTTCATCGATCCTCATCCTGATCCATTCGATATCGACCCCGAACACCTCGGCATTTTTTTGAGCCGTCTTTAGAGCCGCGTCGTCTGTATCGACGCCGATAACTACTCCTCCAAGAAGTGCAGCGCCTATCGAAAGCATTCCTGTACCACACCCGACATCTACTACCTTCATGCCACTGATATCACCTGCGAGGGCTGCTTCGTGGAGAAGCCTTGCAGCCAGAGGAGCGGGGGTCATGTATTGTTCAAGAGCTGCTGTTGGCGAGCGAAATCCCTGTACCTTTTGCAGGCGTATCTCAAGCTGCTTGAGTTTCATGGTAGTATTTCATCGATAATGTAATCGTCCCAGGTACGTTTTCCAAGAGCTATCTCAAACTCAGCGGGCGAGAGGACCGGCATAGGAAATCTGCTTTGATCATCGAGGGCAAGTCTTGGACATGCCGTGTTCACATAGGCATCGAACCCAAGGTTTCTAAGCTGCATCTCGGATATCTCCCGAATCAGAATGATCGAGGCACCTTCGTGCAGAGCCGCAAGTCGTTCTGCCAGTTCACGACGTCCCTGACCTGACTTGGAAGAAAGAAGGATCCCGAATGTTTTTGCACTCTTCGCCTTTTCGATCTGTGCAAACCGTTTTCGAAGAAGCCTGTCGGCCGATACTTCTTGCAGGATCCCGTCAGCGAACGGGTCGAGAGCAAAGGTCGGTTTTTTCGTGGCGAGTGACACGCCGATCGCATGAAAAACACCGGTCCCAACGAACAGATACGCGTCGGCATCGGCGTTTTTTGCCGAAGCATAGGTGCATCCCAGAACCTGCCCTTCAAGTGGTGTTCGTGAAGATCCAACCCCTATCAGTGCGTTCACTCCATGACTCTTCAGCCATTCACACATCGCTTTTGTCTGATGAGCATGCTGGATCGTCGTTGTTATACCAACAAAGCTGTATTTTTTGAGTTCAGATACTGCTGACTCGAGAATTTCCAGCGGGATATCCTGTTGGAATGGGAGGTATATGACGTTTTTTTCCTCAGTGACCGGGGTATGCCCTATATGTACCAAAACATCCGCCCACTCCAAAGCATCCAGACTCAGGTCGCAGGCACCCCAGCAGGCATCTCCACAGATAAGGACCTCAAATCCCTCACTTTTCAGAGTTGCCGCTATTCCTGCGGCTTTTCGTTTCAAACCTTCAGGAAACTGGATAGCGACCCGTTTCGCGTTCCGATTTTTTAGTTCGGTTATAACTTCAGTAAGCTGAATCAATGATTTTCACACCGTTTTCATCCACATCTATCGTGACAAGTGTTTTGTAAGGGATGCCGATATCAGGAGATCCTCTGTTCACAACAAAGAGAATATCCACGAGTTCTGCGCCGGCAATTCTCAGAGCAGGCAAGATCCCTTTGATCGTTCCACCAGTACTGATGACATCATCGATGATCACCACTCGGTCGCCTTTATTTACATCATTCATATAGAGGGTACCTTTGGAGTATCCGGTTTCCTGCCCGATCACGACCTCGCCGGGCAGTTTGTATTCTCTTTTTCTGATAACAACGAAAGGTATTCCGGTTGCTAGCATTAGTGCCGTTCCGATATGGATGCCCATTGCCTCAGTGACCACGATCTTATCGACATTTTTCAGATCGAGTGACTTTATCATACCCGCCGTCACGTCACGCAGAAGTTCTGCAGTGACTGCCGGGATCCCGTCAGTTATTGGATTGATGAAATAATTGTAGACAACTCCGTCTTTTTCCCGCTTGACCAACGGGCATGTCAGGAGTGAGTCTTTGAGGATTTCTAGCATGTCTCATATGTTGAATTTTCTTACAAATACGTCTAACGTTGGTGAGACAAGGTTTTTCTATTCGTGCCGCTAATTCTCTTTCAATGAAATACATCCCGGCAGTTCTTCTCTTGGTAGCGCTGATCATTTCTAGCGCCGGTTGTATAAGTCTTGGAACACAGACGACCGACATCAATATGGGAAATGAGACGGTCGGGCATATTTATCTCACGCCGATCACGAACAATCTCCTGTCGAATGCCTCAGTGACCGAAAAATTTGATATGAAGGTCGAGCTTTTTGGGCTCACCTTCACAAAGGAGGGATTAACATCGGGCGAGGCCGAGGGTCTCATGGATACCTTTTCGTCTTTAAATACCACAAACACCTCTTCATTGCTCGATATGGGTTTTCTTCCATCACTCGATTCGATCCATCCCGAAGACCCAGGTGTTTTCCTTAATAAGATCATCACCATGCCAATGACCAGTCGGGACTCCGAGCCTTTTCTGAACTCACTGGATTTCAATGGTGTTGGCGCCCGGATCCAAGCATCGGCAGACCGTATATCTGAGCTTTTGGGTCTTGTCTGATTCACAGACAGTATTCGATGAGAAACTTAATGCCGATCAGGATGAGGATGATCCCTCCAAAAATCTGCATTTTGTTGCCAAGGATACTGCTGAGTTTGTGACCTGCGAAGACCCCGAAAAATGAAAAGAGAAAAGCGACAGCGCCGATGATCAATGCCGGGAGAATGATGGCTTCTTCCAAGAGTGCAAAGCTTAGTCCGACGGCCAAGGCATCCACACTTGTTGCAATGGCAAGCAGGAGCAGGACTTTTGTTCCGATCAGGCTGACTCCTTTTTCGTCCCCCGAAAAACTGTGCATGATCATTCTTCCGCCGATGAAGAAGAACAAGCCGACCACGATCCAGTAGCCGAATGGATCGATAAATTGGGTGACGGGGACTCCAACCGCCCATCCAAGGATAGGCATAGCAAAATGGAAAAACCCAAAAAATATTCCTGTGATGACTGCTGTTTTGAGGATCTTCTCTTTAAGCGCAGCTCCACCGGCAAGGGACACCGAGAAGGCGTCCATGACAAGCCCAAGCGCGATGATCAGTGATGAGAGAAGGACCTCGAACATTACTGGACAGGTTTTCCGCTTCGCCGAACTAGTTCGACCCCTGTTGGGTCATCAACCACGACGACAAAGGTCCCATGGCAGGGTTTTGTATATGCGTACACGAGTTTTTCATTCGCGATACCGATGATAAGCGGCGGGACCCCGATCAGGGCTTTGTCCAGCAGTTTGAATCCTGGTGGGACCTCGTATCTCTCCGTACTGTTCGCTCTGATGATCTCTCGTGCTTCTTTAAAACTGCAGTTTTTTCCAAGGATCTCGTAGTTCATATTTTCAAGACAGCCCATTTTAGCACCTCGTCTAATTTTGTAAGAAGCGGCCGGGTATTGTGCGTCACCGGGGCCACGACCTTTTCAGTTGGATATTCGATCTCTTAAGCAAGGTCATATGCGTGTTCTCCGTATAAGACCGATATGAGAAGAGCGCTCGAACAAACCGAAGAGGCGGTTGCCGTGTACGTAAGTCCCGCATCATTGTGGATCAATGAAATGATCAGCGGATATTTGATGGTCCCATCAGCCAGTTCTCCGATCGTCTTATCCACGTCTTTGTATACCGAAACATAGTGACTTTTTGGATCGCTGGTTTTAATGAGCTGCTTAGCTGACGGATTCGCCGCAACTATTGGACGATGCCCCGCATCCTGAAGAAAGTCCGCAATGTAGAGTACAAGCGATGACTGAACAGGAATTTGGGGGCAACCGATTAAAATGAGCACCTCTCCCATAGTAGCTATCCATCTGTTTTGTCAGGGTATAAATATTAGTTTGAGGAGGTGTCGCCGATGTATTCGCTCTGGATTTTCAGGATCTCGGCGCTATCTTTTGCATTGGCGTACTCTTCCAGCGGCTCTTCGTTGAGTTTAAGGAAGTTGAGTCCCCAGTTGAATTTTGCGAGAATACGTTCTGCCTGTTCTTTTTCACCCAAGATCATGAGAGCAGCTGCTATGGCCTCGACGGAGGTCAAAGTAAAGGGTTTTCCAAAGTTCACCGGGTTTGCTGCCACGAGAAATGGCAAGGCTCGTCGGTTTTTCCACGCATTTAAGTTTGTCGTGTCAAGAACCACCCAGGAACAGTCAAGTGCGGTAATCGATGAGACCCATTTTTTATCTGGGGGTGATATAACAAATTCGGCTGTTGGATCGAGAAGAAGTGTGGTTTTCGGAACCTGATTGATTCGTTTCACGACATTGATCATCCCAAACCGCTCCAGCTTTTTTACTGTGCATTTTTTTGGATCGCATGAGTCGTCACGGAATGCAATCAGGGAAATCAACATGCTCATACAGTTTATTATGTTGCCATGCTACAAATACTATAGCTAATGTTTATCCTCACATCACCTTGTGTTTTCGATGAAAAACTGCGTGCAGATGGTATCACGACCAACGAAAATCGTGATGTTTTCGCAAAATGCAGAAAACGGTGTGAAGAATTTGGCATCGAACTTGTGCCTTTGCCGTGCCCCGAGACATTGTATCTTGGGACTCCACGACCGCCGTGTTCGTTTTCTGAAAGGCTTGACACTCCTGAGTTTTATGCCCTTCTTGATCGGTTAGAGCAGGAGGTAAAGGATATGATCTCGGTGAAAGGAGAACCTCTCTGTATTCTCGGAGTGAATTCTTCCCCGACCTGCGGTGTGACGACCACGTATCTCACGAGTGAGAAGTCCGCCGGCCCGGGTGCATTTTTGAAACGGTTTTCAGAGATTAAACTCGTTGATGTCAGCGAGTTTGCAAAATATCATATTTATCTTGCATCCCCTCTTTTTTCGGAAGGCGAACGGCGATACAATACGTACATTGCCGAGATTCTGCGCAGGAATTATTTTTCAGTGTATCTCCCGCAAGAGTTTGATGATACCGCAGAGTTGAGGGTGGAGAATCGTGAGCGTGCCATTTATGAAAAGAATCTCTCTGAACTGAAAAAAGCTGATATCGTTGTTGGGATCATCGACGGATCTGATGTCGATTCTGGTACCGCCTGGGAGATGGGTCATGCGTTTGCATGCGGTAAGCGGATCATTGCCCTTCGAACAGATTTTCGAAAACTCAGCGAACATGAGCGGGTGAATCTCATGCTTGAGATGGGGGCAGATGTCGTTACGAGCGTTGATGAGTTAGTGGCAGCGCTTGCATTTCAAACGCTCCCCTAAATTTTTATATTTTCGCTTTTGGCATCAGGCGGATAGCCGTCGTGCGACTGCCATATTTTCCTTATCGCCCCTGATCTCATCTGATGGCGTCTCCATAATAAATGCACAGTGTGAGATCTTTGAAAGCTTCAGGACATCCTGAATGGTTTCTTCCCCAAGGTAGCCCAGACCTAAATGCTCATGCCTGTCCAAATGGGAACCGACCCCGCCTTTCATATCGTTTAGGTGGATGACTTTGATACGTTCAAGGCTTCCTGCCTCATCATTGAACCATGAGAAGACGGTCTCCGCTCCGTGCCCTTTCAGATCGTAACCGGCTGCCCCTGCATGGCAGGTGTCAAAACAAAACCCGACCCGCTTTTCGTTAGAGAGGCCATCAGAGATCGCGCCCACGTCTGTAAATGTCCCACCTACGGTATTTTTTTCATTTGCGGTGTTTTCGAGCAGGATCATCGTCTCTCCATTTGATTCATCGAGAGCCTGCCCAATTGCTGCGATGACCTTCTCCTGACCTATTTTGTGACCATCCTCCTTTCCATGATGACCCAGATGCGTCACGAGGTATGGTATTTTCAGTTGATCACAGCGGTTCAGTTCCTCGGTCATGGTAAAGATCGATCTTGCGTAGATCTCGGGTTTTTCTGCGGCAGGGTTTGGAAGATAAGGCATGTGATCCACTACTGGACCGATCCCTGAGGTTTTTAGTGCATCTATGAATGCTTCCGCAATCGCGGGCTCGATCGGTTTAGCTGCCCAACTTCGCGGACTTCTCGTGAAGATCTGGAAGGTATCGCATCCGTTTTCCTCGGCTCGCGACACGGCAAGAGGTAAGGACCCCGCTATCGAGACATGGAATCCAAGTTTAACCATTTCGTTCTCTCCATTCTTTTATCATGCCGAAAAATGCATCGGCTATCGTTTTTGGGTTTGCTCCCCAGTGGACCACGGCCCCGAAGTATCCGTTGTACATGCCGATGCCGCTGTTTTCCGCACGGCAGCATCTGGTGATAAAAGGCTCAGCATTTATTTGGGTTATCGGGCATATTTCTTCGAACTCAAACTCATCTTCGTAGTTCTCGTGACAGATCTGCCTGCCCGTTCGGCAGCATGCGATCCTCGATCCCTTGGGCGGTACATCACGGTCCAAGGTCTGAGAAAATCCGCCAGCTTTGCATGGATACACCTCTGCATTGAGTGTTCTGATATCTCGGATGTGATGGTCAAAGATGACATTTTCCATTTCGAAAAATCCGAGTGCTTCAAGTCCATTGAGAGAATCGGTGAGCGATGGATTTGGGGGTATGATGTCAAAGACGTGGACCGTTTCAAATGTTGAGAGGTCAGGATCACACACAAATGTCATGTGAGCGTCCTCTTTTCCAAAGATCGTACACCTTTTGTTTGTTGAAAGTGCTCTCCTGACCATACCGGCTCTGTCGTGAGCATTGACCTCGCCTTTCCAGACCACTGTATCCTCTGGTCCAGCAATAAGCTCTACGGATCCGATATCCCGCATGAGTCCTGGCCCGTCCTTTGGTTGTATTTTCAGGACCTCAAATCCATTCGGTGTTGGGTGGACCAAGTATTCTGTGAGAAAATATACCTTGTTGCCAAGCGGTGAACTGGTGGCATTGCCCACGTATTTACACTCTCTTGGAAATATCATTCCGCGGGTCTTTCTATTTTTGCCAGAACTTCGATCAATTTGTAGGTGAGTTTTACTGACCCGCCGCCGATGTGACGGATGGTTACCGGTGATTCCTGAGCCGTTTTCAATGGGAGTTTATTTCCATCATATACAAAAACAACTATATTATCTTTTATGTAGGTCGAAGCATCTGCTCCGGTCATTTTGACACATCCTACTTCAAGTATTTGTTCCTTTAGAGAGTCCCACATGATTATTAGTAACTAGGGGTTTGAAGGATTAGTATTTTATCCATCAGTATTTTTGATACAACACAAATCATTATATCTTTTTAGGCATAGATACTTGTTAACGGAATTTCCGTTAGCGAAAATATCGCTCACATAATTTCCAGACTGATCACTATGACCGAAGAATCCTATATGATAGATAATCCGTATTCCATATCCTACCCTGAGATCCTTGCAGTTGGATCTGAAGAAGGCCCAAATGTTGAACTGATCGAGAGGTTTGACTGTATCGGCGGGGCGATGTGGGTAAAAAATCATTATGCCAAGAGCCCTCTTGTCATACATTCCCGTATCGTTTCGGATACCCAGCGATTCATGCTTCGAACTGGCGACGTCAGTCTGCAGCTTGAAGGATCATATTTCCCTGCCGGGATCTCCGGCGTGAATATGACTGACTCCGAGATCTCCGTCTCCTATCTCGGTCTTGGCGGTGGGGGTGTTGGTGCTAGTATCTGCCGAGCGACCGCCGGCGGAGTTTTATGTCATACCAGTGATGTGTGCGGCGGAGGAAAAGTTGCCGGATCGACCATTCATCTGCCGAGATACACTCGAGTCATCATCGGTCTCGATGATACGGATACACCCGAAGAAGGTGCGACATGGACACTTGCCCACAATATATCAAAGGCCGTTCAGGATCAAAACTCACGCTACCTTTCTCACACGATAACCCAGCTGTATCCTGTTCCGTATCGGACAAAAAACTGTGTTGCCCTCGCCTGTGAATTTGCCACAACCGAACCCGAAAAACTCATCGACCGATTTGAATCCTTGGTCAGAAGATACACTCTTTCGGAAGAAACTGGTCTATGTGCCTATATTGGGTTTGATCCGTCCGCGATCATGCCGTATGCTAGAAAAGTCAAGGCCGGTGAGGTGACGCTGGATGATTTTAATACAGTGCGTGAACATCTTGACGTACGGATCGAGGGGCGCGGCATAATCGGAGCTGCCGCTGCGATCCCGTTTTACACGAACTATGTCGAGGCCCTTCTGATATGAACGAACTCGGGCGGGTCAAACACCTTCTTCTTGCCATCGGTTCGGCAAAAGTGATCGGCGAAGTTTTCCCTGCTGATTTGTCATCCCATGCTGGCCCAAGCGCCGGGCACGGAGGCTCGGTATTTTTCTCTAACGGCATTTCACGAATCAGATTGTCACTGGACGAGGCAAGCCCTGTGATTATCCGAAATTTCGGCAGTTTTGCGAATCTTTCATTTGATGGGTCTGACGGTCTGGTCTCCATTGAAGGGTTTGTGGAAAAAACCGGTTGCCACTGCCCAAAACAGGCCTATATCACCATAAATGAGGGGTGTGTCTTTTCGTGCCGATATTGCACTGTTCCCCATCAGGATAAACACATAAAATCTCCCGATGAGATCTTCTCGCTGATATCGGATGCATCAACGAGGGATACTGTCGAGTGTATCTCTCTTACGAGCGGCGTGATCAGTACAGCGGCAAAAGAGGATGAGCGGCTCTTTGCTATTTTGGAAAGGGTGAAATCTTTTGGTTTGCCGATCGGCGTTTCTGTCTATCCAACACCTGGTCTTTCTGAAAAGTTGTTCGAGAAAGGTGTCACCGAGGTGAAGTATAATCTTGAAACCGCGAGCGAGAAACTGTTTGCTGAAATGTGTCCCGGCCTTGATCGCGATGTTGTGTGGGATGCTCTCAAAGATGCGGTTTCTATTTTTGGAAAAAACCGCGTCTATTCAAACATCATTTTGGGTCTTGGCGAATCAGAGACTGAGATGAAAGAGTGCATTATACAATGTGTGGAAAACGGGGTCATTCCGATCGTTCGCCCTCTGACCCCTTCGGCTGAACTCTCTCACTTTTCCCGGCCTTCTGCAGAGAGTATTCTCTGCACATCTGAATTTCTGATGCACGAACTTCTTCGTTTCGGGCTTGATCCATCTGTGGCAAAAACCATGTGCACAAAATGTATGGGTTGCGATTTGACTCCGATGACTGATTTACAGGCTGGAGTGATGATAGCATGAAGGCAGTAGACATTTTTGCATCCGCTATTTTGCATGCGGCAGATGTGTGTTATTCTGTACCAGGCTACCCCATCACCAATCTTGCTCTGAAGTGCAATGCTGAGTACACGATCAACGAAAAAATCGCTCTAGAGTATGCTCTCGGAGCATCGCTTAATGGAAAAAGATCTGTTGTCATCGTCAAGAATGCTGGAATGAATACCCTTTCAGATCCCTTGGTAAGTGCGACATATCAGGGTCTTCGCTTCGGTGTTGTGATAATCGCAGGTGACGATATCGAGGTTCGCGGATCCCAGACCCGTCAGGATTCTCGAACGTATGGGGGTGTTGCTTCGGTCTTGGTGCTTGAACCAAAAGCGGATGAACTTCATTCCTCGGTCGAGAAAGCAATGCAAGCCTCGGAAAAATATTCCCGCGTCGTGATCATTCGTGTGACCCCTTCGGTTTTGAATGAGGACGTCCCGGTCGTTTCCGTTCCCGAACGAAGTAATGGGACAGGGGAATTATTTTCCGATGATCTTACCATGAAGGGTCGGTGTGAGTATGCAGAAAACATCACAACCGACATGAAGGGGGATGAAACTTTGGGCAGGTTCGTTCCCGAAACGTTTGCTTCCCGCGGTCATTACCGAACTCTTTGCAGGACCTGTCCGTACAAACCCCTTTTTCTGATTCTTAAAAGAGTACTTTCGGATAATCAGACCGCGGCCATCTGTGATACCGGATGTTCTCTTCTTTCAAAAAACCCACCGTTTGTTTTTTCTCTTGCGAACTATGGGCTTGGCTCTTCCCCTGCAGTCGCAGCCAAGAGCACAAAAATCGCCCTTATGGGAGATTATGCGGTTTTGCACTCAGGGTTGAATGCCCTTATCGACATTTATGAAAAGCACGAATCTTTGTTCTGCATCATTTTGAAAAATAGAAAACTGGCCATGACCGGTGGTCAAGGCTGCCCGGATATTTTACCTTATCTGACTAGGTTTACCCCGATCGTCATCTCAGCAGATGATCCCGGTCTTGAAAAACTGATCGAACAGGAAATTACTGAAAAAACCGGACTGAGAATTCTGGTCGTTGAAGGGGAATGCCCCTCTGGAGAAAATCATGAAACCATTCCATGTTGAAATATGCGATGTAACGCTTAGAGATGGTGAACAGACACCTGGTGTTTCGTTCACCTGTGAAGAAAAACAGGATATTGCCCAGCGCCTTTCAGACATCGGTATCGAGGTCATCGAAGCAGGATTTCCCAGCGTATCCGAGTATGAAAAACGCAGCGTCCGATCCATCGTTGAGATGCGTCTGCCGGCTAAAATATGCTGTCTTTCCCGCTGTGTTAAGTCAGACGTCGATGCGGCGATAGATTGCGGTGTCGATCTGGTCAGTCTGTTTTTTGCGACCTCGGATCTTCATCTCAAAATAAAATATAAAAAGACCCGAGAAGAGATGCTCGATATCGCTCTAACTATGCTCGATCATGCGGTCGATCATGGATTACAGGTCAGGTTCTCCTCTGAAGATGCTTCAAGAACGGATATTGAATTTTTGAAACAGATGTACCGTGAGGGAGCTGAGCGGGGAGCTTCATACAGCAGTTTTGCCGATACGGTCGGATGTATGACGCCTGTTTCGATGTACGAAACGGTTCTTGAGCTCAAAAAAGATCTGAAAAATCCTCTGTGTGTTCACTGTCATAATGACATGGGCTTTGCCAGTGCCAACACGTTCTCTGCAGCCCAGGCTGGAGCATTCCAGCTTCATACGACCGTCAATGGTATAGGAGAACGATGCGGGAACGCCTCCCTCGAAGAGGTTCTTGTCGCCCTCAGGATGCAAGGGGGTGTTGACCGGTACGACCTGTCAACTCTTCAGACTCTTTCCAAGGCAGTTGAGACCTATTCGGGGATCAAAGTTGCAAAGACCAAACCAGTAGTGGGTGAGCATGCCTTCTGTCATGAAAGCGGGATCCATATCGCTGCAATGATCCAGGACAGAAAAACGTATGAATATTATCCTGCTGAAATGGTGGGAGCTGAACAGAAGTACATTCTTGGTAAACACACCGGAAGAAAAGGACTCGAGTATATTTTGTCGAGTCTTGGTCACGCTCCCCTCCCCGAAGAAATCGACTGGATACTGAATAGAATCAAATCGATCAGCGAGACAAAGCAGAGCATCACGCAGGATGTTCTTCTCTCAATAATATCTGAGTCTCGCCAGGCGACCGAAATGAAAAAAATATCAGGTTTGGATAAAGCCAGGACGGGATGAATATGAAAGGAACACTTTCAGAACGGATCCTCGGGGCGGCCGAGGGGGAGTATGTTGACCGTTTGGTCGACCGTGCTTTTGCTCATGATGGGACCGGCGTCCAGGCATTGGTAGCTTATGAAAACTTTCAGATCCCTGACAAGACCGTCATCCATCCAGAGAAACTGTCCATAATGTATGATCACATCTCGCCTGCGAACAACTCGTTGACAGCTGATCTTCAGGGTGATCTTCGAAAATTTTCCAAAAAAACCGGAATGCATTTCCATGATGTTGGGTGCGGGATATGTCATCAGATCATGAGTGAAGGGATATGTTTGCCAAATGAGATAGTTGTTGGGGCGGATTCACATTCTTGCACAATGGGGGCATTAGGTGCATTTTCCACCGGTGTTGGGGCAACCGATATGGCGGGGATCTGGGCAACCGGCGGGACATGGTTTCGAGTTCCTGAGTCTATTGGCGTTGTGCTTTCCGGTAAACTGTCCGGTCATGCTGAGCCGAAGAATGTTGCACTATCATATGTAAAGGCGCTTGGGATGGACGGCGGCACGTACAAAGCTCTGGAGTTTATCGGTGACGGGGCTTCCAATATGGAGGTCGAAGGAAGACTCACGCTTTCGAACATGGCAGTTGAGACCGGAGCTAAAGTTGGACTCTTCTATGCTGATGCGTTGACCCGGGAACATCTGTTACGATATGGTGTCGAAGAAAAAGCCATCAGCATGCAAAAGCCAGAGGATTGCTCTTATGAATCTGAGGTCTATCTTGATCTCGACAACATCGAGCCGGTTCTTGCCACTCCTCACCGGGTCGATAATGCCGTATCGGTGACAAAATATTCGGGTACTCCGATCGATCAGGTGTTTGTTGGCACCTGTACGAATGGCCGTTTTGAAGATCTCCAACGGTTCGCTGATATCGTTAGGGGTAAAAAAGTAGCTGTACGAACAATTGTCACTCCTGCTTCAAAGGACGTTTACGCAAAAGCGGCATCGACTGGTATTTTGTCTGATATTATTGAGGCTGGGTGTGTTGTCTGTCCACCTGGATGCGGTCCTTGTTTAGGGGCGCATATGGGCGTCCTTGGCGAAGGTGAGGTGGGTCTTTCAACCGCGAACCGGAATTTCAAGAATCGGATGGGTGTTGGGGCAGAGTACTATCTCTGCTCTCCTTCGACGGCCGCTATCAGTGCCTTGTACGGTGAGATACGATCGCCCAATGAGTTGAACGGGAGGGTGAGCTGATGCTTGTATCAGGACACGCTGTTGTGATCGGTGAGGATGTGGACACCGACATGATCATTGCAGGGCGTTATCTTCGGACGACTAATAAGTCGATTTGGGCAGAGCATGCCTTTGAGGATTATGATACGACCATTGCTGGAAGACTGAAAGGCTCTGTCGTGGTTGCCGGGAAAAATATCGGCTGTGGTTCATCACGCGAACAGGCGGCTGCCGCTTTGAAAGAGGCAGGTGTCTTAGCCGTTGTGGCTCCGTCGTTTGCAAGAATATTTTTTAGAAACTGCGTTAATCTGGGGTTGTATGTCTTTGAGGCTGATGTTTCATGTGAGAATGGGGATCTCGTTTCTTTTGACACCGAGGATTCGTATGTCAAAACAACAGATGTGGTCTATCAGGCAAAACCTCTCTCGGATCGCATGAAGAAGATCCTCTCTGCCGGGGGACTGAATGCATATCTTTCTAAAAAGGGTGAACCATGAGCCTTCGTGTCGCCGTATCAGAGGGTGACGGTATCGGGCATGAGGTGATACCTGAGGCACGAAAGATCCTTGAGTATTTTCTGCCTGATGCGGATTTTTTTGATGTTGAACTGGGACTTTCCAAATGGGAAAGGACCGGGTCTGCGTGTTCTTCAGAAGACATTCGTGAGTTAAAAAGCGCCGACGCAATTCTTTTCGGGGCTGTGACGACCCCTCCTGATCCAAATTATCGGAGTGTTCTTTTACAGATTCGTCATGAGCTTGATTTGTATGCAAATCTTCGCCCGATTCGCTCACTCCAATCACGAGACGCTATCCCTTCTGTTGATCTGATGATCGTACGGGAAAATACCGAGGGACTTTATTCGGGTATCGAAGAGATCGGCACTGAAAGGTCAACGACCCTTCGCGTGGTGACGAAAGCTGGATCGAAGCGGATCGCAGAAAAAGCATGCTCTCTTGTTTTGGAACGAAACCCTGAAAATCCGCTTGTTATCGGATACAAAGGAAATGTACTCAAGTCCGATCTTCTCTTTAGAGATACCTGCATGGAGGTTGCTGGATCATATGGAATACAAACGAAATCTGTATTTATCGATGCGTTGTGTCTGGATGTTCTACAACACCCAAAAATCTATGATGTGATCGTCACGACCAACATGTTTGGTGATATTTTAAGTGATGTTTGCGGGTACCTCACCGGCGGGTTAGGAATGCTCCCGAGTTCGAACATCGGCGAAAAACATGCGTTTTTTGAGCCGGTCCACGGGAGTGCTCCGGATATTGCCGGCAAGGGTATTGCAAATCCAGTTGCCGCGATCAGGAGTGCAGCAATGATGCTTGAGCATTTTGGTATGAAGTGTGAGGCGGCTCTGATTGAAGAATCGATTTATGATTTGATCAGCAGCGGTGTGTCCACACCTGATTTGGGAGGTCACGAATCAACATCGTCTTTTGGAAGCAAGGTATTTGCCACTGTGTGTAAAAAAGAAGAGAGATAAATATAATTTTTTGAGTTACGGTGTTTCACCGTATAGGCCGGCGACCTCCACTCCTCCGTCTGCCCAGAGAAGTGCTCCAAGAGCCCCAATCCTTCCTTTTCCGTTTGCACTGTCAATAAAGGTGATGCCTAGTTTTTCTGCTTCGGTTACTGCTTCTTCACGTGTCAATATTTCGGTTTTCACCCTTTTTGTATAGGTCGAACTCGGCAGACGAATTCCTGCAAAGTAGCAGATACCGGTCGTTTTGCTCATCGTTCTTTCTTCAGTGAATGATTTGACAAATGCGATAAGCTCGCTCTTTTTTTCTGGTTTTACTGCAAAGGTGATCACTGAACCTGTACAGTTCGTTGTTTTTTCTGGAGCCTTTGGATTGAGCTGGATGATCCGCATCCCAAGGAAGATGGCTCCATCAATTTTACAAGCTTCTCCGCATTTCAATGCAAGTACCCAGGTGGCCCCTCCTTCTTTCGTGTCGGTATCATCGATACCAAAGGTGATTTTTTCATGCTTTGGTAGGACCACCGTGCTTCTGCAGATCCGTGCACCCCCTACCTTCAGATCTTCTTCGCTTGCATATTCTGTTCTGATAACTCCTGGTGCTTGAGATAAGCAGGCCGCAACTCCCACTCCTGCTCCTGCCGCCCCAGCCCATGAAGTAAATACTTCATTTCCCCGTACGAGAACGGCTTCAAGTGCCTGGCCTCCAAGTTCCGTGTCCGATGGTCCAAATCGAATGGGATAGGATCCAATGTTTGCGAGCATCGTCATGGTGGTACCTTCTGTTTTTGCGGATATGAGCGCCCCTTTTGCTCTTCTCCTGTTCATGTGATCCCACTCGATCGGACCTCTTGCATGACATTGTTCGTGTATCTCTGCAATGCCGTTCTTCTCATCAGTCATCACAAGGAGCCGGTGACAAAACATCGGTCCAAATCTTTCTTTTACCTGTTCTGGGGTTAATGTCAGTGTCATATTTTTGATACCGGGAATTTCGTTAACAGAAACATCGGTCGTAGGAGTATAAGAGCCGTTCGATATGTTTGGATTCCTTATACCACTAATATTGATCAACATTTGGCAAATATAACTTATTGATATTACGTCTAATTTAATCACGTATTTCTCCAAAATGAATTTTAAAAAAACGCGCGTAATTGGATTTTATCTAAAAATAACCAATAATTTGGCTTTAATTAAAGAACCTCCTCTAATTTGATAGGTTATGTTTGACTCTTTTTTTGTATAATATTGGTGGTCCTATTTTTTGTAATTAGATTAATAAAACTCAATTGATAATATATTATGATTGATTTATATGAATCGGAGGCAGAATATTGCTTATTTTCATTGAGAACATTTATCTCTCCTCTTAATCAATTATAACTGTAGTCGATTTCGGTCGATTAAAGGCTGGTGCATATAAGCAATGGCATTTGCAATGCATATCAACATGGAGCGATGTACTGGTTGTAACAATTGTGTGGTCGCATGTCCAGTAAATGCACTCGAACTCTCTACCGTAGATCCTGCCTCAACTGACAAGATCTATGCTGTGACTGATGGTAAGGCAATCTCGCTTGACCTGAATCAGGAACTTTGTGCAGGGTGCGGTGTGTGTGTGGAAGCATGCCCATATAATGTTATCAAACTAGTTGCATCGCAGGCCCCCGCGGCAAAAGCTGCCGAAGAGGGTCACTGAGAGGAGAGGAAAACATCATGGTAATAAGCACAATGTTTCCAAAATACTCTACGAAAATCGAGGGCGGATTCGTTACAATGGAGCAGAAGCTCCTGTCTACGGTATCCCACCTTGTGTTAACAACTAGCAAGTGTACCGGGTGTGGTATCTGTGCTGAAGTATGTCCAAAGGAAGCAATTTCTTTAGGCATGGTCGGTGCATCCATTCGCGGTGTAGCTTCTGGTGACGCACCAATCGTCATAGATCCCGTAAAATGTTCATATTGCGGTGTCTGTGTGATTATGTGTCCGTTTGATGCACTTCTCGTAGAAGTTGACGGTGAACCAAGCCTCCCCATTCTGGAGCAGGAAGGTTTCCCCGAGTATGATTTTACTGCTGAAATTAGCGAGGAGAAGTGTATACGCTGTACTTCCTGTTATGAGGCTTGCCCGCATGACGCGATTGTACGCGACGTCCCCGTATATGAAGGCGAAGTTGAAGGCGGCGTACTACGTCAGACCGCACTCGTTTCAAAAACAACTTTTGTTGTTGACAAAAAGCTGTGTACAGTCTGTGGTGTCTGTTCATCTCTTTGTCCAGCAATCGAACAAAAACGTGTTCCGTTCAATCCTGAAAAAGTTGGATCGGAAGGCGAGATCCTCTGGACCGAATCACTTTGTGACGGCTGTAAGGTTTGTGTTGAGGCTTGTCCTGAAGATGCAATCACAGTCGAACGGACAGTCGATGCAGAAGCCAAGCTTCCCGGAAAAGTCACGATCGATAAAGACGAGTGTATCTCCTGTACTTGGTGTAAACTGGTCTGTCCATCCGAGGCTGTGACTATCACGAAATTCTTTGAAGGCGAACTTATAGTTGATGCTACAAAGTGTCCTGGCGGCTGCTCGACCTGTGTCGATGTATGTCCCTGCAATGCTCTGTATCTTCCAACCCCAATAGCGGCCATCAATTTGAAGAAAAACAGCATTGAGGCCAACATTGCCATCAATAGTGATCTTTGCAACCTCTGTGGCGCATGCGTAAATGCATGTCCATCTGAAGACGCCTTAACGCTGAAGAGAACCGGCATCCACATCAAAGGGCCGGAGACCGACCTGTACAAAGAGATCTTAGCAAAGCTATGCACACCCCGTACATCCAAATTAGTGGAATCCACGTTTGGTCGAGTCGAAACCAAAAATGTGAAGTGAACTAATATGACAAGTGCAAAAGCATACAAAGATGCTGCCCTTGCAGCCCGTCTTTCTGATAAATATTATCGACCTACAGAAGACTCTGATCCGACGTTCACTGACGAAGTTGAAAAGATTGGCCGAACTCCAGCCCATCTCTGTTTCCAGTGTGGAACCTGTACCGGCTCCTGCCCATCTGCAGCAAGAAGCAGCTACCGGATCAGAACTTTCATGCGCAGAGTTAATCTCGGTATGAAAGACGCCTGTATAAACGATCCTGATCTCTGGCTCTGTACAACCTGTTATACCTGTGCCGACCGTTGCCCGCGTGATATTATCCCAACCGATGTGATCATGGCAATGCGAAACATCGCAGCAAAACAGGGTATCGTTCCTAAAAACTTCCTCTCAACGGTGAACTACATCTACAACACCGGTCACGGTGTTCCGAACACCGACGCAAACCGTGCTGCCCGTCTCAAACTCGGTCTTGAAGCCGAACCTGAAACCACGAGCAAGTATCCTGAATTTATTCCGGCAATCCGGAAAATCCTTGAGGCATATGGCACCAAACAGCTTGCAGACAAGATCCTTGCGGAGGGTCAGTAATCATGTCAAACGACACGCACAAATACGCATTCTTCCTAGGATGCATTGCTCCTAACCGATATCCTGGTATCGAGGCATCTGCTATCCGTACTGGTAAGAAACTTGGTATCGAGCTTCTTCCATTAAAGGGAGCATCCTGCTGTCCAGCACCCGGTGCATTTGGGTCTATCGACCTCAATGTCTGGTATGCAATGGCTGCAAGAAACCTCATCTTGGCAGAACAGATGAATATGGATATCGCCCTGATCTGTAACGGTTGTTACAAATCCATCTGGGAAGTCAACCACAAACTGAAACACAACGACGAACTTCGTGACTCTGTCAACGAAGTCTTAAAAGAAGTCGACATGGAATTCAAAGGTACATCCAATGTTTACCATCTTGTCGAGCTCTACTTTAAAGAAGCAGTTTGCGGCGTCAAAAAACTGAAAGACAGCGTAACGACACCCCTCACCGGAGTTAAAGTTGCATGCCACTACGGTTGCCACCTTTTAAAGCCAACCAAAGATCGTGAATTCTTCGATGAACCCATTGGTTGCTCAGAACACCCGGTATGGTTTGAAGAATTAGTAAGCGCGATCGGCGCTGAACCTGTTGAGTACCGCAATAAAATGGAGTGCTGTGGTGCAGGCGGAGGAGTGCGCGGATATGATATCGCTCACGCTCTCGACATCACCAATGAAAAGCTTAACAATATGGCTGCCGTTGGTGCTGATGCAATCACTAACACCTGTCCGTTCTGCCAGTTGCAGTTCGACCGCGGTCAGTACGAGATCGGTCAGAAATTTGGTATCGAGTGGAAGATCCCTGTACTTCACTTCTGTGAAATGCTCGGTCTTGCACAAGGTATGTCCCCGACAGAACTTGGCCTTAGTCTTCACCAGATATCCTGCGATCCGTTCCTTAACAAACTGAAGGGAGGGCAGTAAGATGGCATATAAAGGTAAAGATGCCTCTTCATCCGCTGTAGTTGAAGAACCC
Source organism: Methanocorpusculum sp. (assembly GCA_029987395.1). Lineage (GTDB taxonomy): Archaea > Halobacteriota > Methanomicrobia > Methanomicrobiales > Methanocorpusculaceae > Methanocorpusculum. The sequence continues at coordinate 19,250 of DALTVX010000028.1, forward strand.
AGGATCGGTGTCTTCCTCTGTCACTGTGGTACAAACATCGCAGGATCACTCGACATCCCTGCCGTGAGGGAATATGCAGAAACTATTCCGCACGTTGTCGTTGCCCTGAACTATGCATACATGTGTTCGACCCCCGGTCAGAACATGATCAAAGAGGCGATTGAAGAACACCACCTTACAGGTATCGTTGTCGCTGCATGTACACCCCGTCTCCACGAACAGACCTTTAGAAACGCCACTGCAATGGGCGGTCTGAACCAGTTCAGATTTGAGATGGCGAACATTCGCGATCAGGGCTCATGGGTCCACATGCATGATTGGGATGGCGGAACATCCAAAGCAAAGGACGCCGTTCGTATTGCAGTCGCAAAGGCCGCAAAACTCGAAGACCTTTATCCAATGGCAGTTTCGGTCGAACACCGTGCACTGGTCGTTGGTGCGGGTATCGGTGGTATCCAAGCATCTATGGATCTTGCAGCTGCAGGTATCGAGACCTACCTTATTGAGAAGGAACCGACAATCGGCGGTCGCATGGCCCAGCTTGACAAGACCTTCCCAACTCTCGACTGCTCTCAGTGTATTCTGTCCCCGAAGATGGCAGAAGCCGGTAGAACCGCGAATATCAAACTCTACACTTTCGCTGAAGTCGAGCATGTAGAGGGATATATCGGTAACTTTGATGTGACCATACGCCGCCACGCCCGTGGTGTCCTTACCCCCGACGAAGCCGCAGCACGTGGTATCGTTGGTGGAGGATGTAACGGTTGTGGAGATTGTTCAACTGTCTGCCCTGTCGTAAAACCCAATGCTTGGGAATTCGGTATGGCGCCTCGCAAGGCAATCTACATCAATCACGCACAGGTCGTCCCGCTTATCTACACCATCGATTTCGATGCATGTGTGAAATGCGGTCTCTGTGTAACTGCCTGTGGAACCAAGAAAGCAATCGACCTTGAGATGGAAGATGAACTCTTCACGATCAAAGTGGGAACCGTCATCATTGCAACCGGTTACGAGTCCTTCCCGATCGAACAGAAGAGAGAATGGGGTTACAAACGCTATGACAACGTCATAACCTCTCTCGAGTTCGAACGTTTGATCTGTGCGTCTGGTCCGACCATCGGTCACCTTATCCGCCCCTCTGACGGTGAGACCCCGAAATCCGTTGCTTTCGTTCTCTGTGCAGGTTCCCGTGACAACACTGGGATCGGCAAGCCGTACTGCTCCAGATTCTGTTGCATGTACTCACTCAAACACGCCCACCAGATCATAGAAAAAATCCCTGGATGTAGAGTCTACCTCTTCTACATGGATATTCGTTCATTCGGTAAGGCATACGAGGAGTTCTACTA
>DALTVX010000029.1 GCA_029987395.1 Methanocorpusculum sp.
AGCTGCAGCCATGAATCCCTGGTTATGGTAACCAAGTTCCTTTGGAATTGCAACTTCGCGTCCGCACATCTCTGCCCAGTCACGTTTCATGTAGTTCTCTTCGAGAGCGATCATGAATTCCATCTGTTCACGTGCAAGATTTACTCCCTGCTTTGCAAGGTCGCAAACTTTTGCTACTGCACGTGGGGTGATGGCCTTGAACATACCACCAACACGTGGGTTGGATGGATGGATTGCTTCGCCACCGACGATTTCGGCGATGGTCTGACCGATCATACGAAGGGTCTGGATACGCTTTGCGACAGATCTGACCGGCTCCTCTGGGGAGAACGGGTTGACCTTTGTGTCAGTTCCTGGCAGATATAAGTCAGGAAGTGTCAGGATGTCATGCAGAGCATGGGAGTGCAGTCTGTTACCGCACTGTAATATCATACGCATCAGGTATGCGTCTTCTGGGATCTCAACACCCATCGATGCTTCCATTGCCTCTATTCCGGCAAGTGTGTGGGCAACTGGACAGATACCACAAACACGGGAAGCGATCTTTGGTACTTGCTCATAGGTTTTACCGATGGCAAGTTTCTCTACCCCACGAACCGGTGTGATAGAAAGCCAGTCTCCTCGCTCAATGATGCCTTCATCATTTACTTTTAAAACGAGCTTTGAGTGACCTTCATGTCTTGTGGTCGGGGAAATTTCTACTACTTTCGACAATGTTTTCGCCTCATCCTAAATTATTTAGGTTTTCAAACAGCTATACAGGAATATTTCCATTGTCCTTTTGGATTAATGACACGTACAGAAGTACGCTAATGTTATTCTCTTCTGCGATACTAATTAATTATTCCCTATTTTATCGGAAATAGAAAGGTTTAATTTCAGGTATGCTTTGAAAAATAGTACTAAATTACAATTGATTTATATTAAGTTGTACTTAATGGTGATATTTTAATAATATTGGGAAAAATAGGCTGATATGCGGCTCTTTCCCCTCTCATTGAGCATGCGCACTCTAAGAGATCGATCATTATCAAAAAACAACTCTATTTTTCCTATGTACGATCGTAGATGACTCTCTCTTCTTCACTTAGACCCGAAGATCTCAGATCTATGATTTGATGTCTAAAGCAACAGATTCAGCCACCGATCAAGGTTGGGATCTGGCTTTGTACTTCTGCTGCCACATCTTTAAGTGGGATATTCAGTTTTTGTGCAGCTTGTTTCATATCCTCAAATTCAGGCTTGATAGAAATAACACGGCCGCAGTGTTTTGACACTTTGACTCGAACTGAAAATTCCTGTCCTGAAATAACAAAAGGATAGGATCTTCTGACGCGGTCTGCAACGATCCTTGGTTCTTCTCTAACCCGCACGCCAAGCGTCCCCGTTTCCTCCATCAATACCTCTACAAGTTTTTGGTGCTGCTCCAGAGTTGTGATAACCGATAAAACAAATACAGGACGATGTTTTTTACCAAAGCCTTGCGTAACAAAAACATCAACGGCCCCAGATGCCAAAAGACGCTGAACGGCATATCCGATTATCTCACCAGAAACATCGTCGATATTTGTCTCAAGAATGATGATCCTCTCCTCCGTTAAATCAGAAACCTCGCCTTCAATGATCATAAGGCCATAATTTTTTGCATATCCAGTTTTCAAAGGCGTCATCGAGGGAATCGATTTTCGAAAAACTGCCAGGTTTCCTAAAAGAGCTACACCCTCAGGTGTGGTAAGTTCTGTATTGGCCAAACTATCAGAAACAGGTATTTTGTGCAAAGCACATATACCCAAAGTTTCCGGTAAACAGGCTCCAAGAGCAGGTGGTGTAGCATAGATCGGGCATGCAAGAAGGCCCATCCCATCCAGAAGTGCGATAGAAGATATGATGTCCTTGAGTTTTTCCGCAAGGGGAAAATTCCCATCATGAAATTTCGTGTATGTGGATCTCAAATCAGAGATAACAGATCGTACCTTATCTTTCGCCAGATCTGATAATCCCAGTTCATCCATCACCATCTCAGGATCTTCTCCTTTGCATTTCCCGAGAGTGTCAACGATATGTTTCTTTACCTTTTCATCATCAGCAAGATCAAAAAGAGCTGCCATAAAGGCAGCTCCGCTGATGCCTCCGATTCGCGGATCAACGACTAATGTTCTCATTCTGGAAAAGGCAGTTCCATTCTTGCATAAATAAGCTGAGCTATTTTTCCAACTTCAGCTGCTTTGACTCTTGCGCCCGGGATCGAACGGGACATATATCCGCCGTCTTCTGCCGCTTTCCCCGCTTTATCTGGGTCCATACCTAACAAAGAACCAACTGCCGCCGGTACAGTGATATTGATGATCGTATGACCGATGTACTGAAGCTCCTGTGCGAGGATCGCGCCGCATTGAAGAGCAAGTGCCCAGTCTGGATTATCTTTGTTTTTACCATTGAGTGCAAAATCAGGGACCTCTTTTCCGCTCAGGTTTTCCACATGATAAGGTTTGTTATCGATTTTTATGTCATAAGAAACATAAGAATCAAAACCCCAGTAACGCTCGGTGAACTTATCTGTTCTTCTTCCATGAGGTTTGAGAGCCGTGAATTTTATATCGATATCATGGCCGGTGAAGCCGGTAAGGATCGCAGATCCTCTTTTCTCAACGTAATCTTTGCGTTCTTCATCCAGACGTTTTGCTGCGTCGCCTATTGTTTTTCCACTTTTCACCATATCATAGGTCATTTCAGCACGGCGGTAGATTGCTTTGTCCCGGACTCCTTGTGATGCCAGGATGCAGACGTTCGTGATTTTTCCACGGGAAACCTGCTCAGCTTTTCGTGCGATGGTATTTAGACTGCATATAGCAAGTTCTGGATCGATAAATCCGTCCATTTTGTATTTCCTAATAACTTCAGCTGCCGCAAATTCGTCGCAACCGTTTTGCATTAAAAGCCGCATGGCCGGCACAATATCGCCAACCACGTGGCCCAAAGGAGCATTGACAGGTCCTCCTGAAAATCCTGCACCGATCATCGCTGATTCTTCAAATGCGGCAAAGATCTCTGAAAATGCCATTGAACCGATCACAGACGATCCGCCAACATCTTTGAGAATAAGACCAAAGTCTCCTATGAGTTTTGCTGTGTCATACTCCTCGTGAGTGCCGCGTATATGCAGTTTTTCTGGAAGTTTCGCTGCATCTCTGGCGCCTTTCCCTGCCATATATGAGGAATCAACGGTTCCAAACTTTCCAAACTCTTCACCCAAAATTGCATCAGGGTGTACGATTTCCATAGTCACTGCGGCACCGATCAATGCCGGCCAAAGTCCAAGCGGGGCTACCCCCGTTCCTGCCATTGCATTGAGCATGGCCTTTGTTCCCACCTGTGCGGCATTATAGGCAAGTTCCGGTATATTGTAGTCTTCCCCAAGTGCGGAGTGACCATAGATCGTGCCGCCAGAGATGAATACCGGGAGTGTCGCTCCGTCAACTCTGGTCAGTTTTTTCTCTTCAAGGGCTTTGTAGATCGCGAGGTAGGCGGGGAATGCCTGGACCCTGTGAGTGGATTTTCCGGTCACCAAGGCTATTGCACTAGTTCTTGCTCCACCGGCATGCATTCGTGCCATTGCGCCAAGCTTTCTGTTTCCAAGAGGCACACCCGACCGTGCTGCAGATCCTGCAAAATAGGCAAGGGCTGCAACGATCATTGCTGCATTTTCCGGAGCTGCTCCAGCATTTGCCGCCGCTTTAACTGCTTTTTGTATGACGGTGTCTAATGGGATCTCACCAAGAGAGGCGTCCATGATCGTCATTTTTTCTGCATAGTTTGCTTTTTTCCCGGAAGCTGATCCGAATATGTCCTCTGCTATCGAGTTTGCGGCAGCATAGACTGCAAGTACGAGAGACCCGTGACCTTTCGTTGCGGCCTCTAGTTTATCGTTGGTTAAAGAGTCCGGTTGATAGGTCGATGCCATTGATGCGGCATAGATAATTTTGTGTTTTGTGTCGTTGGTCATGAAATTCCATCTCTGGTTAATTGAGAATTAGATGTTCAAACCTTATATAGATTTCATAGCAGACCATACCTAAATTATATTTTCTATGTGCTTTTGCTCTAACAATATCTTAATTGATAATGTTGTATCGGAATGTTTCTGGAAAAAACTGCAGCAAAAGCTAGGTGAATAGTTTCAAAAAAAGTGATTGATGATTATAACTTGAGTTCTTCGCGAAGTTCGGCAAGGGTCGCCTTTCTCTCCGCGTAAGCATCATGCTGGTGGATGCTTTCCTCATTGGTCTGCCTGATGGTGATGTGCGTATCTCCGGGCAGCTCGATGAATGTGGCAACGACCCTTCGTGCCATTTCACGAACGCAATCTTCAACGAATCTTGGGTTTTTGTGAGCCGCCATAACGACGTAACTTTCATCGCCGCGTTTCAAAAGCTCGTAGATCTTTGCGCTCATCGACTCTTTAAGGACCGTAACGATCTTTTCGAGTGGCACAATAATATCTCCGTCGGTCTCAACACACAGGAATCCGCGTCCACGCTGGTTGTGGCTTGCCATTGGGATCTCTTCGAAGAATGCCTCGATCTTGTCCTCGGCGATCTCGAGTTTTTCCATCACGTGCATTGCATGATCTTTCATGATATTCTGGGCACATGGACATGCAGTTATGCCGGTCACCTCGGCGCCGACGCTTTTTCTCACGGTCGGTTTGCCGCCGGTTCTTTCTGCAACTGCATGTGCATAGACATTGATGACCTCTTGGCATGATGTCTTAGAGACTGGTGTCTCACGGTTCATCATGTAGAAACTTCTCATAAAGACTTCTGTGCGGTCAGCGTATTCATGATGATCAAGAAGTTTTCTTGAAACGATCCCGCACACATCTTCAATACCTTTGACATCTCCGCTCGTTGCCTGCTGGAGGACTTCATCGATAACTTCAAAGTTTCTGGAAAGGTTTGCGCCTTTCAGACTGCTGGGGAGATCAACGAAGACATCAAACTCTGAAATAAATATAGCGGGCCGAGTCTTTCCGGGTCTGCCGACTTCAACAAGTTTTCTGACATTCTTAACTCCAACACGCGTCAGGCTGATCCTTACATCCGGAGCGGTGGACTGTACATCTGGTAATGACATTATATATCGTGTCCTTTTTTCGTTAGTATGCCGTTATTGATTTAGACATCTCAACGTGTAACTATCTGTATGGGTATGGGGGTATATAATTTTATATGTATGCGGATTTTTCACATTTCTGAAGATATCATGCAAAAATATCCCCTTAGCAATAGTAATTTCAAAGTAATTCCAGAAAAAAGCAATTTTGTGGTGAGTTTTGGTTCTCTAGTGTGTTTAATACAGAAAATGATCATGACAGAGGTTTTTCATTTAAAATCATCCCTCTTCTGAAAAAAGTCTCTGATCTGATGACTTTTGATAGTAATATGAGAACTTCTATGCAAAAAAACCTGTCGCGCTTCAATATTCTGTTTATTCTTCTCTAAGATTTCTCTGCTGAAAACCATTCAAAAAAAAATTAGGTCCTTTTTCACTCGCTTGAGCATAGCTTCATCACGGTTTTCCCCTTCAAAAGCAGCTTTCCTGTATTAAGCAGACCGCTGACCTCCCGCTCGACCTCCTCTCGATCCTTTTCTTTTGTCGCTCCAAAGTACGGATGCGTGTTCAGCTGAAGTTTCACCGTCTTCGCACGCTCTAATCCAAGGAGGAACGATATGAACTCCTGTGTCGTCATCAGTCCGTCGACCTCCTGTGCTGCAGAAAGGATCACCGTCGAAAGACTTCCTGTTGGTTTAACTATTTTTTTGGGCTTGTCCCCGCACATATCGCAATTCCCGCAAGACGGGATCTCCTCATCAAAATAAGAAAGAAGGAGCTGTCTCCTGCATGATCTGATCGTGCAGTAGGCATACATCTGATCCAGCTTTTCTCTGGAGATCTCCGTCTTTTTTGGGTCGGTGAACTCCTTCGAAAGCATTATATCTATCTTACGCCGATCACCTGCAGAATAAAACAGCAGACATTCTGCTGGCCCTCCATCTCGCCCTGCCCTTCCTGTTTCCTGATAATACGACTCAATATCTTTTGGCATATGAGCATGGATAACGTATCTGACATCCGGCTTATCGATCCCCATCCCAAAAGCCACCGTTGCACAGATCACTTTGACTGAGTTTCGTAAAAATCCCTCCTGCACCCTGCTACGTTCCGGTGTTGGCAGACCCGCATGATAGGGATTCGCCAAAATATGGACCTTTCTTAGCCGCTCCGCCAGCTCTTCTGTACTCGCCCGAGAAAAACAATAGATGATGCCAGGTTCATCCTTGTGAGCCGTTACATAACTGATGATCTTTTGCATCCTCACCTGACCGTTTGATTCAGCAAATGCTGAGTATCGAAGATTTTTCCGGTCGAAACTCCCAATGAACTCAGTCGGATCCTTAAGTCGAAGCTCAGTCACAATATCTTTTCGCACCCGCCGGCTAGCCGTCGCAGTAAAAGCAGCGAACGGTACATTCGGAAATTTTTCTCTCAGACGTTTGATCTCCCGATATTCCGGTCGAAACTGATGACCCCACAGAGAAATACAATGTGCTTCGTCCACAGCAAAAAGAGAGATTCTGCACCCGGCAAGTATCTTGGAAAATGCCGGGGTAACTGCCCGTTCGGGGGAAACATAGAGTATTCTCACGTTTCCTTTGCGTATCTCGCGTTCGACCCTGCTGCGTTCATCATACGTCTGCAGACTGTTGAGCATCTCCACAGTGACCCCCTGATTCGAAAGAGAATCCACCTGATCCTTCATAAGAGCGATCAACGGAGATATGACGATCGTCATCCCGTCAAGCATCAGTGCCGGGAGCTGATAACACAGGGATTTCCCCCCTCCGGTCGCCATCACCGCGAGTACATCCCTTCCATTTACGATCTTTTCGATGATCTCCTGCTGGTTAGGGCGAAACGTCCGGTGATGAAAGTATCTTTCAAGTGTTTGCTGGATCCCTTTCGTCATGGATATTTATTAGATACCGGGAATGTAGGATGTCTCTTCTTTATAATATGGGATATAGACTATCCGTGTGTTTTCCACTTTAAAGTTATACCTAAGCACCTGAAGGATCCCGGGTTTTTTCGTTTCGTACCGCAGATACAAAAACTCTGTAAGCTCCCGAGCCGTTTTCAGGGTGATCAGGATAGGCATATTCTTTCCTTCGTGTTCGGTGATGACCTCAACGATCTCCGGGTTTCTGAGTGTCAGATCGATCTCCCACGGCTCTGAAAGATATCGGGCGACGTCCCCCGCACAAATATAATAGCTTCGTTTGCCGGAAATGTCTGGAAGTCCGGTCGTGGTATCGCCGTCTACAAGCTTGTCGGTCACCTCGACGTCCACATCGAATTTCCAGAAGGGAACGAACTCGGGCGTCACCCCCTTCATTGCGACCTGAGCCAAAAGATTAGGTTTAGCCACATCATAGGGTACATTCTCTACCGTATCTGCGGTAATGTCGAGGAGATGGGCACATTTCTTACATGGCGTGATCACTTCACCCCATGGCTGTTTGACCTCTTCGCCACAGATCGGACACTTCAGCATCGTCGAATCATGGTTCAGGATCTCATGATCTGTCAGCTTATGTGGCATCCTGGCCGCGGGTCTAAGCGAAGAAATATGCTGCATCGTTCCTGAAGCGATAAAGGTTTTTCCTTTTTTGAATGCAGGATAGCCTGACATACATATAGCGATCCCCATAAGAAGCAGGATGACCTGGAACATCTCAGCCAGTTGGTATGGTCCGGAATGGATAAGCATAGCTATCGATGATCCGATCATTATCCCTCCGGCGGCAAGTGAGAGGATCATCATCCGCGTACGTGCGGCCAGATTGATCGGGCTTGTTCCGCCTAGGACCTCGCCCCCCACTCCATCCAAGATCACCGTATGCTTTCCGCCTTTGTACGTGTAATGTGCGATCCAGATCGGAGCATATACCAGTTCAAAGGCCTTCGGGATCAGAAACGATTTATTCAGCGTGAGAATATCGATACGCTTTTCGACAGAGTTTTTGATCATTTCATAAATCGCTTGACGGCCTTTTTTGCTCGCTTCGATCGCAGAACCACCAGGCTCCATCGAGACGACAGAACCCCGCACAAAGGGGATTTCTTTTCCTGGGTCTAACCAAAGTTTGTTGATACCGTATTTTCCTGTATCGCAGGCACATTCCGTCCAGATAAACTCCTTGTCGATAAGTTCTTCAAAGATGTTTCTGATCACGTTGCCTGTTTGTTCCGTGTACTCAGAATAGCCGCAGGCAACGGCTTTTCCCTGTGCTATGAATCGCCAAAATGGAAGATACAGAAGATATAGCTCACTGATGACTGCACATTCTGCCAGATCAGGGGCTTTGATCCCTTTTGAAAACCAGGCATGGATCGTTCGGTCCGCGACCCCTCTGGTGATCTTTGCTTTATAATAATATTCAGCGACCTGATCCTCTACTGAACGTTCAAGACCCATCTTTTCCCTCCTCGCGTTTGAGGTCGATCACGCCGAGCATCTCACTTTTATATAGGAAGAATATCAGCACTACCGCTACTAAGAAAAACAACCATGGAGACACGAAAACAGCGACTCCCGAGAGGACCAGCATCGGTATCAAGACGATTCCTGCGGTTTTTTTCCAGTCTACCGGTGCTTTAAGCGGATGCCACTCTTCATAGACATCGCCGGTTTCTCCATCCACCTCCACCATGTAGATGGATTTTTTAACTTTGTAACTGATTAGCCAGATCGGGATCCCGATCAACTCCTCACCCCGAGCGATACCATAAAGATCGGGATAATATACATGGGAATACACCGTTGCAGGGACAATATCTGCGTCCTCTGGAATGGGGGTGATCATCGTATAGGATCTCTGCATATCCTGCATGCCTGATAGTAGCATTCCGCAGGCAGGACGGTAGACGGCCACGTCGGTCCCTCCATCCTCTCTGACATATTTCCAGAAGGGGTAATACAGCATTACAGCTTTCCCAAACCTGATCTTTTCGCTTGAGATAAACGGCTTTGTGTCTGACCCAAGCCATTTTGCGGCGATCTTTCGCGCCTGCTCCTCATTGATCTGAGGCGTGATCACGCCGGAGCACTGCAGAGGTGAGGGTATTCCTTCTGGGGGTTCTGCCATAAATGATTCAATATATTCACGTGCATTTAGATAGATGTTGTCTTGACCTGTCCCAAAGAGGCTACTTTTACCCACTATACCCGGAGCATATTTATATCTATAATGCACACAATTATACATTAACGTATATTGTTGTGATAACTGATGCTGAATATAACGACCTTTCTTGATGCAAATTCATGCCGTCTCAAAAAACCGGTCTTCTTTTGCCCGCAAAGAAACACCTCATACACCTCAGCTGAACTGCTCTCGATAAGTTCCGCTATAGCCCGTGATCTCCTCTCCCTTGGCGCCGTTAAAGGTGATCGTGTCCTCCTTTATATGAACAGTAGCCCTGAATACCTTGTCTCCTACTTCGCTATCTGGAGGATCGGTTGTGTTGCCGTTCCCACAAATCGCGTCTATACCGCAAGCGAGATCGCCTATATGGTGGAGAACTCAGGGGCGAAATTTTTCATCACCGATCATGATGGTGTGAAGAACGCCGAGGGTCTTTCTGTCAAAGTGTATGTTCCCCGGGACATCGAATCTTTGCGGGAGGCTCCCCAGCTTTTACCGGTGAACACCGAATTCGATGATCTCTGCCAACTTCAGTATACCTCTGGAACGACCGGAAAACCCAAAGGTGCGATGCTCACCCACGGAAACTGGTTAGCCGCGATACATAACGAATGCGATGTCCTGACCTACAAACAGGATGACGTCTATCTCGGGATCTATCCGATGGGCCATGTCGGTCTTTCCTGGGGAATTGCCGCGATGCGTGCCGGAGCAATGTACATCATGATGGAAAGGTATGAGTACGATACCTATCTCTCGCTTTGTAAAGAACACAAAGTCACCGTTCTTGCAGGCATGCCGCCTGTTATCCATTCACTTTCAGAAGCTCCCATTGGTCCTGAGAAATCGCTCGCCACCGTTCGTGAGATCATCTCCGGCGGCGGTCCTCTCCATCATGATATCTGGAAAAAATTCTATACCAGATACAACATTCCGGTCATCAATGCGTACGGTCTTTCTGAAACGGTCGTTATCGGGACAGGGACCGTTATTCGGCCTGAGGATTATGCATCTGCCGATCGATTTCAGAGTGTGGGTCATCCGGTCTGCTTTTCCGAGGTCAAGATCGTCGATGAGACGGACCCTTCGATCGAACTGCCGATCAATACACCCGGCGAGATCGCTCTACGGGGTCCGGCGGTTGCCAAAGGATACTGGAACATGCCCAAAGAAACTGCGGCCGCATTCCTTGCAGACGGCTGGTTTTTGACAGGTGACGTCGGGTATCTCGACAAAGATCTGAGGCTTTGCCTCACCGACCGGAAAAAGGACATGATCGTCATGTCGGGATGGAAAATTTACCCCACCGAGGTCGAAGAGGTGCTCATTCGGCACGAAGGTGTCTCTGAGGTCGCCATATTTGGGATACTCGACGAACACCGGGGCGAAATTCCGGTGGCCGCCGTTGTTTGGCGGACGGGCTGGGACAGCTCAGATAAAGAGGGCTCTCTTTTGGCATTTGCCAAAGAGCAACTTGCGGGCTACAAAGTTCCCCGCAGGCTCATTTCGGTGGACGCTCTCCCCCGGGTCAATGGCTGGAAGCTCCTGAGACGGGAACTTCGCGAACAATATTCATAAAATCCCTACTGATCATGAAATCTCGTGATATAGCACTCGTCGGCATTTTACTTGCCGCCGGTGCGATTGCCCGGTACATCTCACTGTTTGTACCGGGGGCGATCGTCGCAAATCTTACGATCGCCTTCTACTGCCTTGCGATCATCCTCGTTGTCCCAAAGTTCAAGGAAGCTCTTGGGATAGGCGTTGTAGCGGGAATTATCTGTGCAGTTTTTTCGCACTCGATCTTTCCCCTCGGAAACCTCATATCAGAACCGATCGGTGCAGTGGTCTGTCTTGCGGTGTATAAACTTGTGAAGGATCGCACTCGGCTTGCTCCAGCTTTGGCAACTGCGATCGCGACCCCGGCAAGTGGATTCACCTTCATCGCGGTCACCTGTTTCGTGATGTTCTTCACCACCCAAACCACCGTTGCTACGGTTCTCGCCTTTGCCATTGCCCTGATCCCGATCGTTCTGAGCGCAATGTTGGTGAACGTTATCATCGCCCAGATCATCGCAATGCCCGCGACCTCGGTGATGCAAAAGACCAAGACCATCATCAAAACGATCCACACAAAGGCTGCCCCAGATGACGCGGTCGATTTAGAAAATCTTACGTTCACCTATCAGGCGGCTGAGACACCGGCTCTTGACAATGTCTCGCTCAAAATCAATCCGGGCGAGTTCGTCGTCATAAACGGACCGTCAGGCTCAGGAAAGACCACACTCGCCCGTGCGATTTCAGGGATCCTCGCTCACGCATATGGAGGAACTATTGTCGGAAATGTTTCTCTTTACGGGAAATATGCCGATGAATATCAGGATGTGACCGAACTTTCTGCTAAAGTCGGGATGGTCTTTGATGATGCCGACGCTCAGCTCATCTTCACCACCGTCGAGGAGGAGATCCTCACCGGTCTTGAAACCCGCGATCTGCCGGAAGAAGAGGTCAGAAGAAAACTGGACGGGATCTACAAGGTCACCTGTACAGGTCATTTGACCGACCGTGCACCGCACAATCTTTCCGGCGGCCAGAAACAGCGGGTCGCCATGGCGGCAGCTCTGTCCCGTGAGACCCCTCTTCTCGTTTTGGATGAGGCGACCTCAGAACTGGATAAAAAGGCAAGACGCCAGGTCTATACGCTTCTTAAATCGCTGACCGCAAAAGGCCACACGATCGTTTTGATCGAGCACATGATCGATGAGACGATCGGCTATGCCACCCGGATGATCACGATGAACGAAGGCAAAGTTGTGTATGATGGCGTTCCAAAACCTGAGGACACCAACTACCCTGCGCTCAAAAAGGCTCTTGCGACCCACGAAGTCGTTTTGGAAGCTGTTCACATCACGCACAAATTCCCCGAGGTCCTTGCTTTGGATGATGTCTCGGTCTCCTTTTTCAAGGGAGAGATCGCCGCGATTTTGGGTGAGAACGGATCTGGAAAAACCACGCTCGTCAAACATCTGAACGGTCTTCTTCGTCCAGACACAGGCTCGGTCCTGATAAAAGGCAAGGACATCGTGGCCAAGTCGATCCCGGAGATCGCCAAACATGTCGGTCTGGTGTTCCAGAATCCTGATACGATGTTGTTTGAAAACACCTGCGAAAAGGAGATCATGTTTGGCCTAAAGAACATCGGCAGACCCGATGCTTCACCAAAGACCTCTCTGGAAGCGGTCGGTCTTGGCAGCAAAGCCGAAATGAATCCCCGTCATTTGAGTCGCGGTGAACGCCAGAAACTCGCTCTTGCCTGCGTTATCGCGACCGATCAGGAGATCGTTATCATGGATGAGCCGACGACCGGTCTCGATCCAAAAGAGTCGTATGAGATCATGCGTGTATTGACCAATATGCGAAACGAGGGAAAAACCATTCTTATGGTGACCCATGATCCGGCTCTTGCTAAGAGATATGCCGATCGGACCATCGAGATGGAAGCGGGAAAAATAACCGCGATCCGTGGAGGTGAGTGAAATGCAAGATATTATGCAGTATATTCCCGGGACCCGGTTCATTCACCGTCTTTCACCGATGACGAAGATCTTCTTCGCGGTGGGAATGATGTTTGCGGCAATATTCACTTCAAACCCGCTGCTTCTTGGAGCGATGGTCGTGTTTGTTCTGGCGTTTGGCGGGATAGGCGGGCTGTTGAAGCCGCTGATCCGCCAGGTCCCTCTGCTGATCATATTGGGTCTTGCTTTGGTGATCTTGACGGTCCTTACGAGTGCGTCTGGCAATGTGCTCTTTACGCTTCTACCGAATGGAATGTTCCCCGTCACTACGGGCGCGATCATGTTTGCTGTCCAGATGGCTCTTCGATTCGCGGTGCTGATATTCTCGTTCCAGCTTCTGGTCATCTCGACCCAGCCCCGTGATCTGGTAAATGCCCTCTATACCCTTCGGATCCCAGGCGATTATGCGCTGATGTTTCTGATTGCGATCCGATTCATCCCGACCCTGCAAAGAGAAGGTGTGCGGATCAATGAGGCGCAGCTTTCCCGCGGGTACTCCCCCGGTGGGGGACCGGTCGGTAAGCTGAAGCAGCTTGGTCCTGTCATGCTTCCGCTGATGCTGAATTCACTTGCAAAGGCGGATACTCTTGGTCTTACGATCGATATGCGGGGATACCGCAAAGCGTCTGAGCACAGACGAAAGATGGTGTATCATGCGGCCGATTTCTTGACGGCTTTCCTGGTTGCCACAATTTTTGCGGGGATCATCTACGTGACGTTCTTCTTATAAGAAGACGACCATCTTTTTTTACTGCGGGGAGCTTTAGCTCCCTCAGCGGAACAAGCCTGAGTGAAGCGAGGGCTTGAGACTGGACGAGGGAGCCTAACAGGCGACCAAGTCTTTTCACCAATTAATGAAGAATTAGGGAGCACGTATGACCTGCTCCCTCTTTTTTGTGTGGGGTGAGGGAGCACATCCGAAAAATACACGTGCTCCCTAATTAAAATCGATTTAGGAGTTTTATTTGAAAAATAGGCTGTTTTGCTGGTTTTTATTGTAGGGAGCACGTTTCTCTCGAAACTCTGTTTTTTATTGGGTATATAGGAAATAAGCTTGATTTAGGCCTAGATTTAGATGTAAGAAAGTTTTCTCAGGGTTTTGAAGAAGACGTGCTCCCTAGGGATTTTGTAGTGTTTTAGTGTCACGTTGATTTTTTCGAACGTGACACTTCTTTTTTTGGGAGAACTTTGTGTCACGTTGTGAAAAATGATGGTGACACAAAATAATCGTTTAATTTTGGCTGAATTTTAAAAAATAGGCTTAATTAGGGTTTTAATATATTGTGTCACGTCTTTTCCGAAACTCGGTTATTTATTGGGTGTATATGAAATACGCTTGATTTAGGCTTAGATTTAGATGTGAGAAAGTTTTCTCAGGGTTTTGAAGAAGACGTGACACTAATTTATTCTGGGGGAACTCCTATAAAAAAAAGTTTGTCATATACGGAAACATGAGAAATCCCTTTTGACTTTTTCCCATTCACCTCGATCTCGGCCTCCCCAAACAATCCATACACACGATCCTGCAGTTTCGAACCGTATCCCCTCCGCCCTCACTCACCGGCTTGATATACTCTGCATCCCAGCCTCCCCGGGTTCCTGCATTTCCCCTGCTATACTGCACTAACTTTTTTCCACAATCCTGACAATATCCATTCACTCGATCGAACGCGTCCTTCACCACATCATCTGAAAATGCCATTCATATCCCTCTAACTAGCGTTAAGTCTCTCTGTCCTCATAAACCTTCTCTAGATGAAAAAATCTCGTAAAAATGGCAGTTAAAATAGGACTTACGCGGCAAGCTCCTTTCGCACATTCCTCGTCGCCTCACACATCCGTGCAAGCTTCTCAAACGCAACCTCAGGCGTATGCATCCGCAGACCGCAGTCCGGATCGATCAAAATATTTTCCGCCCCAAACGCATCCACACATGCACGGATCCTCCACTCGATCTCATCCACCGACTCCACCACCGGATCCGAACTCTCCACACATCCGCAGCCGATCTTCTTCTTGCCAAGATCACGCCTTGAAAGGACCGACAGATTCTCCAGACTTACCGCATACTCAAAATCCAGGATATCGACCGGCAGCTTCATCCAGGAATCCGCGATCTCCCCAAGCATCCCGCATGTATGGATACATGAAGGCGTTTTTATCCCCTCAAAAATGATTTTCAGGGCTTTTTGTGCCGTCTCCACCGAAATAACTCCTGTCGACAAAATCGGCTCATCCACCTGGATAATCGTCGCCCCGGCTTCAGAAAGGAACTGTGCCTCCGTATGCAAAGCGTTCGCCAGATCCATCACCACCTCCTCCTTATTTCGGTACACCGGCGTTGCCACCTGCAAAGCATAGGCAAGCGTACACGGCCCGGTCAAGATCCCCTTCACATACTTCGTCTTCGTCAGAGCGTATTTTGTATCCCCCACCGTGATCGGCTTATCTGCAGCCCCGATCCGTCCCATCACCATCTTTTCCGAGATCCCCGGCAGCTTTGAAACAAACGCCTGGACCATATCCGCCCTCACCTGGCCGTCCGAAATGATATCCACTCCGGCACGGATCTGTTCAGACACAGCGAACTGGACAGCTTTTTTATACGGATCGAAAAGGGCAGAAAGACCCGTTCCCTTCACACAGGGAAACGAACCAACGACCGTTGTTGGCAAAAGGCAGGGAAGATCCATAATACTTTAGGTGGCACCGGCAAGATAAAAAACCTGCGTATCTGCCTCGACCTATGTCTTTATATTTCTTTAAACGAATTATTCATATAATCATCCATGTCAGTACCATTTAAAATACCCAAGATGCTAAAATCCGAATATGACCAACTTATTCGTAACAATGTCATATCCAGGATAGCCTTTAGCGGCGCAGAACATCCATACATCGCACCATTTCTTTACGTCTTTGACGAGAAACATCTGTACTTTCTCTCGACACGTTACGGCAAAAAAATGAAGTTGTTCGCAGAAAATCCTCTTGTCTCCGTTGAGATCGAGGAGGTCGCCCCTGATATGTCGCACTATAAGTTCGTCACACTCATCGGAAAACTAGTGGAAGTAACGGATGCTCAACGAAAGCTCGAGGTAAAAACTCACTTCGTCCAGCTCATAACAGAGAAAAAAATCTCAGAAAACAGTCTCCAGGCCCTGGGTCACTCACCGGCTGACCCCCCTAACAACATCATTGTAGAAGATCGCATGATGGTTTGGCAATTGGTTGATGTGAAGGAGATCGTGGCGCTCAAAAACGCCTGATCCCTTCGTTTTTTTAACACTGATCCCCTTTAGGAAAAAAAGTAAAAATTGCTTCCCCCATACGCAAAACACATCCGTATGGGAAAATTCGTTGATTCGAATACTAGCGAATCACTTCATTTTTTTCTCAAGTTTTTTGAGCTTTTTCTGGGCATCTTTGCTACCTGATTCCGCCAGCTTCGCGAGCCCTTCTGCCTTGATTTTCTTCTCTTTATTCAGTTTCCCTAGTTGTTTTTTACTTGTTGGCATAATGCTCCTCGTTTAACAGATTAGTGTTAGATGTATTCCATGTTAAAAATATCCCTATAAAGGGGAGGATCAGATGTGATAGTCCACTATCACACTTTTTTCGCTGACACTCTGCACATATTTTTTCACGACATCCACGTGATAGGGATGTTCTGCGTAGCCACGAAGAGCCTCTTCGTCTTCCACGATGACCATAAGTGCGATATCAAAGGATCGTTTGGTGTGTGCGTAATCGATACCGACCTCGATCTCTCTGATCTGTTCAACGACGCCTTTCATGGAAAGGAGCATGTCGCGGGTTTTTTCAGCAAAGACTATGTCTTTGAGTTTGAATAGGGCGAGATGTTT
This sequence comes from Methanocorpusculum sp., assembly GCA_029987395.1. GTDB lineage: Archaea > Halobacteriota > Methanomicrobia > Methanomicrobiales > Methanocorpusculaceae > Methanocorpusculum. Next base: position 16,708 of record DALTVX010000029.1, read on the forward strand.
TATCATAAAAAAGTGTTATGGACTAACTCTGTGTCTGTCTCGTGGGAAGAGAACAGCTTCCCGGATATTTTGCAGATCGAGCATGGTCATGACCAAACGTTCGGCGCCAAGTCCCCAGCCTGCGTGGGGCGGCATACCGTATCTGAATGGGTTCAAGTAGAACTCGAATGCGTCGGGGTTGAGCCCTTTTGCTTTGATCTGTTCAACAAGAAGGGAATAGATATGACAGCGCTGTGCGCCAGATGTGAGCTCCATTCTTGGGTGCATCATATCGAATGCACGGCAAACCTCGGGGCGGTCTTCAAACGGCATGGTGTAGAATGGTCTTGTTGAGGTGGGCCATTCGGTTACGAAGTACATCGTGCCCATCTTTTCACCAACAACTCTTTCGGCTGCGGTGGAGAGGTCGTCGCCGAATACGAGCGGTTCTCCGCCGGCGGAGGAGATCTCGATGGCTTCTTTGTAGGTGATGCGGGGGAAAGGAACGGTCGGGATCTTGAAGTCGGTGATGCCGAGTGTCTGAAGAGCCTGGCCGCAGTTTTCTGCAACGAATCTGTATGCATACGCTACGACGTTTTCGAGCACTTTCATGGCGTCCTCTTCGTTTGCGAAGGACATTTCGATATCGATGGAGGTGGCTTCGTTCAAGTGACGGACGGTGTTGTGCTCTTCTGCACGGAATATTGCGCCGATCTCAAAGACCCTGTCGAACCCGGCTCCCATAAGCATCTGTTTGTAGAGCTGAGGGGACTGGTTGAGGAATGCTTCTTTGTCGAAGTAGGCGAGGGGAAAGAGTTCTGTTCCTCCTTCTGTTGCTGCAGCGACGATCTTTGGGGTCTGGACCTGAGTGAATCCGTTGTCCCAGAGGTATTCGCTGATGGAACGCAGGCATGCGTCTCTGATCTGGAAGATGGCGTTGATGCGGGGTTTTCGAAGGTCGAGGTATCGGTTGTCGAGCCTGGTGTCAAGTTCAGCGAGGACTTTTTCTGAGACGTCAAGGGGCAGCGGGGTCTCTGCACGGGAGATGACGCGAAGTGTATCAGGGATGAGTTCGCGTCCTCCGGGTGCTTTGTCGGTGGCTTTGATGGTGCCTTCGCATTCAATGACCGATTCGCGGGTGGCTTCTTTAACGGCGGCGAGTACTTCGGCGGTGACCTTCTTTTTGGGGATGGTGACCTGAAGGATCCCTGTTCTGTCACGAACGAGGAGGAATGTGAGCCCTCCAAGATCACGTTCTTCGTGGACCCAGCCTGCGATGTGTGCATGCTCAGTTGAGGGGGTCACGTCTTTTATTGGTATGCGCATAAAATCTCTAAAGTATTAGCGGTGAAGATAGATTATAGTTTGTTCGAAAAAATCGCAGAAATGCGATGATCGAATGTCTGCGGGGTTATGATCCTTTAGCAATGTGCACCGCGTCGGTCCGCCAAGCGATCTGCACGAGATCTCCGGGAAGATATGTGTCCCCGGTTTGCCTGAACGGGCAGATGACCGAGAATATGCATCCGGCATCCACCATAACATGCAAAAATGCTCCCGCTCTTTCTGAGGATATTACCCTTCCTTGCACGGATATCCTTTCGGTCATGATCTCTGTTTTCGAAAGAAAAATGTCCTCGGCACGAAGCATGATCTGAACGATCCCGTCCTGAACACGAGGAGCAGGGCAGAACACCACGCCACCCGAAATCGCGGTCCCATTTCTGACGATACCGGTGAAGATGTTCTGGACGCCGACAAACTTTGCCACCTTCTCATTTATCGGATGATAAAACACCTCATCGGCAGAACCGAACTGAACGAACTCCCCGTTTATCATGACGGCAACCCGATCCGCGAGCCGCTGGCCTTGTGCCTGATCATGGGTATTTATGATAATCGTGGTCTTGTTCACCTGGTTTTCATGAAGGATCATCTCTTCGAGCACTTTGGTTGTGATCGGATCAAGGTTCGCCGTTGGTTCGTCGAGGAACAGGATCTCAGGTTGTGTCACAAGGACCCGGGCGAACGAAATACGCTGTCCCTCACCTCCCGAAAGTGTCCGGGTGCTTCGCCTTGCATATTCGCTCATGCCCATTTTCTCAAGGATCTCTGTTACCTGTTTTTGTCTCTTTTTTTTGGACACATATCTGTAGGAAAGGCCGAGAGCAATATTTTCCTCGACAGTTCTGTCAAAGAGCACGGTTTTTTGGAAAAGCATGCCCATTTTGTTTCGGAGATCATGAGCCGACCGTTTCGTGACTTTTTCGCCGAACAGATAGATCTCTCCTTTTGATGCCGGTTCTATGGTATCCAGCATACGGAGAAGTGTACTTTTTCCGGCGCCTGAGGGGCCGATGATGGCAAGTATCTCGCCCTTTTTCACGGAAAAGTTCAGCGGGTGAACGATCTCTTTTTTTCCGTAGCTTTTTGCAAGACCGCGGACCGAGATGATATCAGTCATCTTTCATCCTCCCGTTAGAGTGCTGGAAATAATTCACTCCGAAGTTTACGATCAAGGCGATCGTCAGCAGAATTATCCCTAGGGCGATGGATGTGGAGAACTCGCCCATGGATGTGTTCAGGGTTATGGCAGTTGTCAGGGTCCGAGTAAAGTGCCTGATATTTCCGCCGACCATCATAACTGCGCCAACCTCTGCGATTGCCCGGCCAAATGCCAGAACGACTGCTGATAAAATAGCAAATTTCGCCTCACGAACCAAGGTTAAAATCGCCCGGTATGCCCGTGCGTTGAGCGCCATTGTCGTGTATTTCATTTCTTTGTCCAAACTGGAAAGTGCGGCTATGGACAGTCCGATGATCAGTGGCGAAACCAGAATGACCTGTGCAATTATCATTGCATTGGTGGTGTACAGGAGTTTTAACGGACCAAAAGGCCCCGAATTCGATACAAGGAGATAAACCAGTAATCC
>DALTVX010000030.1 GCA_029987395.1 Methanocorpusculum sp.
CCCGATCGTATCGACCGGTCAGCATGGATTTTTTGCCGCGGGAGCCGAGTACTCCGAAGGTGCTGTTCGGATCGAGTCGCCTACCGGAAAACGGATCGGGGCGGGTTTTCTCGAAAATGTCAGTTATGCGGATGCATGTCGACAAAATCTGCGGCTTGCCGGCATCCCCGACACCCCCGAGATGGTGAAGATCTTTGAAAAACCGATTGTCCCACAGGAACTAAAGGATGCGGCGGCAGTTTTTCTCATGAAACCGGAGAATGCCGCCCGGCTCGCAGAGGATCTCTCAAAGGCGAAGGGACTTTGAGAAGGCTCTCTTCTTTTTTTTGAAAGAGTCAGTTCAAACATGGATTTTGTGATATAATCCCTTCTCCCTTTTTTCGTGGATTTCGTGTACTAGATTTTTTGGATGGGCACTATTCTCGCAAGGCATTCGCCTTGCTCAGCTGAGGGCGTCCGCTTTCAGCGTCCACCCCGCAGTCACTTCCCCGCACCCCGAAATATAACAAAAAAGATTCATTTTCCCTCACCGGAGCCGCTGGGGCGGCGACAGGATTTGCCCGAACGTTCCCGATGAGGGATGAGCAAGACAGCGTAGCTGGATTGCGAAAGTGAGGAGAAGCAAATCCGATTCTGAAAGCAAGCCAAAGGCTTGCGAGATTCGCGCCGATTCGCGGTTGGTTATTCTCTTGTATCCACACTTACCCATCTCCTTCCTTCTCATAACTTCGCGATCTCTCTCATACCTCCTCCCCTGTTCCCCTTTTAGTGAATTTTGTGTGACGACTGCGCCCATCCTAAATATTCCATACACCACACTATTTTATCCAATCAAAAAATAGCCTCCTCGAAAATATGAAGACGGCATTATATTCCGGCACGCCCAATCGGACAACCCATCCCTATCCAAAATACTCATAACTCCCGGGATACAATTATATAACCACTATGGACGTCGGTTGTTCTATTGGAAAAGATACCTATGTCGCACAAAACGCGACCCTCAAAGGTGACGTGAACCTTGGCGACAATGTCACGATTCTTTTTGGAGTCGTTCTACGTGCTGATGTGGATAAAATAACGATCGGCAACAGATCCAATGTCCAGGACAACGCTGTCATCCATGAAAGTCTCGGCCATCCGGTCGTGATCGGCGAGAACGTTTCGATCGGACACGGAGCCATCGTTCACGGGGCGACAATAGAAGATAACGCCCTGATAGGTATGGGAGCGATCGTTTTGAATGGTGCAAAGATCGGCAAAGGATCCCTTATCGCAGCCGGGGCTCTTATCTCCGAAGGAAAAGTGATCCCACCAAACTCGCTTGTGATGGGGATCCCGGGAAAGATCGTTCGCGAACTCACCCCCGAAGAAGCGGCAACCAATCTGAAAAATGCCGCCGTCTACGTCTCTATTGGACAGAGGTACCTCAATGAGTAACGTTGTTGTCATTGGCGGAGGGGTCGCCGGCATCCAAACCGCTATGGACATCGCCAATCACAACATCCATGTCTACTTGATCGAGCGTGAACCGTCCATCGGCGGCCATATGGCAATGCTCGATAAAACCTTCCCGACAAACGACTGTTCGATGTGCATCCTCTCTCCGAAGATGGCAGAGGTCTCACGCCACCCAAATATTACCATCATCACCCTCGCAGAGGTTGAGAAGATCGAAGGCTCGGTCGGGAATTTCACCGTCACCGTTACCAAATACCCCAGATACATCAACGAAGCAGAATGTACCGGCTGCGGGGACTGTATTCTTATCTGCCCGGTCGAGGTCTACAACAAATTCGATGCGGGCATAGGTGTTCGTAAAGCCATCTACAAACCCCATGCCCAGTCGATACCTAACATCGTCGTGAAAGACAATCTTCACTGTATAGACTGCGGGCTCTGTTACGGGGTCTGCGGAAAAGACGCCGTCCTCAAAGTGACCGAGGATCAGGTCAAGACCTTGGAGATAAATGCCTCCGCAATTGTAATTGCCACCGGATATTCCCTCTTTGATGTGGAGAAAAAAGTCAGGTTTGGGTATCTTCGGTATCCGGACGTTATCACATCTCTTGAATTTGAGCGGATGATCAATGCCGGAGGACCGACAGAAGGCAAACTTCGCCGGCTCTCAAACGGCGAGACCCCAAAGAGTATCGTCTTTGTGCAGTGCGTGGGTTCGCGTGACATTTCGATCAAGAGGAACATCTGTTCCTGTGTTTGCTGTATGTATGCACTCAAAAACTCCATGCTCATCAAAGAACATTATCCGGACTGTGAGGTCTCGATCCTGTACTCAGATATCCGTGCCTATGGAAAAGGATACGAGGAGTATTACGAACGTGCGATCAAATTGGGTGTCAATATCATCCGCGGACTTCCGGGCGATGTGCAGGACAACGGAAAAGGCCGGCTCGTTCTCCCGCTCGAGAACACCGAGAATGGCGAGTTTATGAATCTCGAGGCAGATCTCGTTGTTCTCTCGGTTGGGATCGTGCCCGAGCCGGACACCATCCGACTTGCAAAAAATCTTGGTCTTCCTCTCGATGAACACCAGTTCCTCGACCCAGCAGATCTGAAACTCGACCCAACAGGAACGGTTCGACCCGGTATTTATATCGCCGGTGCCGCACTTGCCCCAAAAGATATCCCCGACTCGGTCATGTCCGCTGGCGCTGCCGCGATGAAGGCGACCATCGATGTCATTAGGAGTACACAATAATGATAGAACAAAAAACAATCTGGTGGAATGATGAGAACAGCTCAGTGATGCTGATCGATCAGACGCTTCTCCCTACTGAATACAAAATCATCGAGATCACCACGGTCTCCCGTCTTGCTGATGCGATCCGACGCCTCGAGGTCCGGGGAGCCCCTGCTCTTGGGGTTGCCGGCGCATTTGGGGTCGCTCTTTCTGCGGTAACCTGTACCTCCGATATCGAGTTTCTTGAGACCATCGAGTCCGATGCTGCTCTATTAAAAAGCACTCGGCCTACCGCCGTCAATCTCGCTTGGGGCGTGGACAAAGTCCTCCGTAGTATGGCCAACCTCCCGCCCGAGATGGCGCGGATCATGTCCCTTATTTCAGCGAAATCGATCGCCGACAATGATATGAAATCCTGCATGTTTCTTGGACACAACGGCGCCTCACTCCTCCCGCAGATCGGGACCGTTCTTACGCACTGCAATGCCGGTGCTCTTGCCTGTTCCACATGGGGAACGGCGCTCGGGGTCATTCGTTCTGCAAAGAAGATGGGAAAGAAGATCTCGGTCATCTCCTGTGAGACCCGGCCGCTTCTTCAAGGCTCCCGGCTCACCGCCTGGGAACTTTCCCGTGACGGCATCCCGGTAACCACCATCGTCGATTCCGAAGCCGCCTTTTTGATGCGGCAGGGAAAAATAGACGCCGTTATCGTTGGCGCCGACCGGATCACCAAAGACGCCGTCTTCAACAAGATCGGGACCTACATGCACGCAGTCTGTGCACGGCACCACAAGATCCCGTTCTATGTCGCCGCTCCTGTCTCGACCTTTGACGTCAATGCCTGTGAATCCGATATCATCATCGAGCAGCGTGACAGATCCGAGGTGTCCGACTTCTTTGGCAGGACCACCGTTCCAGAAAACGTCCCGGTCATCAATTATGCCTTCGATGCAACGCCGCTGGATCTTGTCACCGCCATAATAACCGAGAAAGGGGTCATGTATCCTCCGTATGATTTTAAGGACATGAAATAAATGGCGGCGATCCTATCACTCGCCTTTTTTGACAACCCTGTCTGGAACAATCTGGCGCTGATACTCGGCGAACTCCTTCTGATCTTCATAGCCTTCTGGCTGGTCTTTTCCATCCTGATGGCGATTTTGATCGTCATCTCGATCCATAAGAAAAAGATGTTTTTTCCCCGTCTCCTTCGCCCGATCTTTACGATCATGGAAGGGACCGTCCGGCTCGTCTGCCTCCTTCTTGGTGTTGACGGAAAAGAGCTGATGGCATTTTTGATCCGGATCGACAACGAGATGAACTACTCCAACTTTGCAAAGATCCCTGTCGAAAAGCGAGTCATCTTCATTCCTCAGTGTCTTCGTGCTCACGACTGTCCTGCCCGCTTGACCCCTGACGGGCTTAAATGCATTTCCTGCGGCCGATGCGGACTTGGGCTCGCCATACCGGCGCTCAATGAAGCCGGATACAAAACCTTCATCATTCCCGGCTCGACCTTCATCAAAAGAATGGTCAAGAAATACCAACCCGAGGCAATGATCGGCGTTGGGTGTTTGATGGAGGTCAAGGAAGGCCTGCAGATGGGACGAAAGATCTCCATGACGACGATCGGTGTCATAACACTGACCGATGGGTGCGTGGAGACGACGATGAACTTTGAGGATCTGATGGAGGTCGCCTCCCTTGGTCTTCCTCACCCAGTGGTCATGAAGTCCAAGATCAAGGAATAACTACCTTGTTCTAAAAGATATTAATACCCGGTCACTAACACTAACCGCATGAAAAACCTGGTAGTGAAGGGTGCTAGACAGCATAACCTCCAGAATATAGATATAGAACTCCCGCGGGACAAACTCATAGTTATCACTGGGGTCTCCGGCTCGGGAAAATCCACCCTCGCTTTTGATACGATATATGCGGAAGGCCACCGCAGATATGTGGAATCCCTTTCCGCCTATGCCCGTCAGTTCCTCGGACAGATGAACAAACCCGATGTCGATTCCATCGAAGGTCTCTCTCCCGCAATATCCATCGAACAAAAGACCACCTCCAAAAATCCCCGCTCCACCGTTGGAACGGTGACGGAGATCTACGATTATCTTCGTCTTTTGTATGCAAGGATCGGGATCCCCTATTGTCCGATCCATCATGTAAAGATCGAGTCCCGGACCCCGGGACAGATCGCCGACGCGATACAGACCGAGTATCCTGAGACGATGATCACCATCCTTGCGCCGCTCGTCCGTAAAAAGAAAGGGACCTACGAACAGCTGTTTCGTGATCTGCATGCCGATGGATTTGCACGGGTCCGTGTCGACGGTGAGATCCACCGGACCGACGACGAGATCAAACTTGGGCGATACATCATGCACAACATCGACATCGTCATCGACCGTGTTGATACGACTGACAAAAGCAGGTTGACCGAGGCGATCGAAACTGCTCTAAAGCATGCAGAAGACGGACTGGTGTATGCAACTGCCGGAGAAACCGATTCGGTCTACTCGGCACGGATGGCATGTCCTGTCTGCGGCCTTTCCTTTGAAGAGCTTCAGCCGAGAATGTTCTCCTTCAACAGCCCGTTTGGGGCGTGCCCGACCTGTAACGGTCTAGGGTTCCAGATGATCTTCGATCCTGACATGATCATCCCGGACAAGAGCCTTTCACTTGCCGATGGAGCCGTTTCGGTATACAAAAACTTTCTGGATGGGTTCCGTGTTCAGTATCTGGACGCTGTCGCGAAACATCTGGGCTTTACCTTGATGACGCCGGTGGATGAGTTCACGAAAGAGCAGTATGACGGCCTGATGAACGGAGTGAACGTGGATATGAAGTTCAGCCACTCCTCAAAAAATGCTGAGTGGGCATATCACGGGACCTGGGAAGGGCTGCTTCCCCAGACCGAACGTCTGTATAAAGAAACCAAATCCGAGTACCGGAAAGATGAGCTGGAGAAATTCATGCGGGTCCTTCCCTGTCCGACCTGTCACGGAAGACGGCTGAAGGATCATGTACTTGCGGTGAAGATCAACGGACAGTCCATCGCGGATATCACGGATATGTCGATCGAAGGAGCTCTCGAGTTCTTCGGTTCCCTGCCGCTCACGCAAAAAGAGGAGGATATCGCGAAGCTGATCCTTCGAGAGATCAGGTCCAGACTGAACTTCCTGATGTCGGTCGGTCTCGGTTACCTGACGCTTTCCCGGAGTGCAGGCAGTCTATCAGGCGGCGAGGGTCAGCGTATCCGTCTTGCGACCCAGATCGGTTCGAATCTGATGGGTGTTTTGTATATCCTGGATGAGCCGTCGATCGGTCTTCACCAGAGGGACAACCAAAAACTTATCCAGACGCTGCAGAAGCTTCGTGATATCGGAAACACGCTGATCGTGGTCGAGCATGACGAGGACACCATCCGATCAGCGGACCATGTGGTGGATATTGGTCCGGGGGCAGGGATCCACGGCGGCCGAGTGGTTGCCGAAGGAACGCCTGATATGATCTCGTCGTTCCCGGAGTCGCTTACGGGCAAGTATCTTTCCGGCGAACTGACGATCCCGGTTCCAACGTTCCGCAGGCCGGCAAAGAAGTTCATCCGGATCAACGGATGTACGGAGAACAATCTGAAAAATATCGATGCGGCGATCCCTCTTGGTACATTGACGGTGATCACGGGAGTTTCCGGGTCGGGAAAGTCGACGTTGATCTATGATACGCTGTATCAGGCTTTGATGAAGGAGATCTATTCGTCCCGCGTGACGCCGGGAGCCTACAAGGAGCTGATCTTTGAGTCCGAGATCGATAAGGTGATCGTGATCGATCAGTCTCCGATCGGCAGAACTCCGCGTTCGAATCCGGCGACGTACACGAAGGTGTTTGATGAGGTCAGAAAACTTTTCGCCGAGACGAAGGAGGCGAAGGTCCGCGGATATACCCCGGGACGTTTTTCGTTCAATATAAAAGGCGGCCGATGTGAGGCATGTTCGGGTGACGGGGTGATGAAGATCGAGATGAACTTCCTGCCTGATGTGTATATCGAGTGTGAGGTGTGTAAGGGGACCCGCTATAATGAGGAGACGCTGGATGTCAAATACAAGGGGAAGTCGATCTCTGATGTTTTGGGGATGAGCGTGGATGAGGCTCTTGAACTGTTTGAGAATGTGCCGAGTATCAGCGTGAAGCTGCAGACGCTTGTTGACGTGGGTCTAGGTTATATCAAACTGGGACAGAGTTCAACGACGTTGTCAGGCGGAGAGGCCCAGCGTATCAAGTTGACAAGGGAGCTAGCAAAGCGGGCGACGGGTAAGACGGTATACCTGTTAGATGAGCCGACGACGGGTCTTCATTTCCATGATGTGAAGAAGCTGATCGGCGTTCTGGACAGTCTTGTTGCAAAGGGTAATTCAGTGGTCGTTATCGAGCACAATCTGGATGTCATCAAGTCGGCGGATCATCTGATCGATCTTGGGCCTGAGGGAGGGGACGCGGGTGGAGAGATCCTTGCGGCAGGAACACCGGAAGAGGTGGCTTTGGTGAAGGAGAGTTACACGGGGCAGTTTTTACAGAGGATGCTCGGCTAAGGTTGTTCATCTTGTGTCCAATCCGTCCCCCATCTATTCTGTGCAGAGTGCTAAACGTGCGCTATCCAATTACTAATTTGACATGTATTAGTAATAGATTAGTAATTGGATTTAGCCCCGCCGCATCGCCTCGATTTTTTTCACCAAATCATCATCGATCGAATAGAAAAAAGCCCTACCTCTCTTTTTTACCCAGAGATATTTTCGTGCCTCAAGCTCCATCAAATCGGTTCGTGCGGTTTGATACGCAATCGAAAACCTTTCTGCGATTTCCGATATCCTAAATAGCTCCGCTGGATATTCTGCCATATATGTAAGGATCCGGACCTGGCGCGGATTTGTGCCATCCAGTTCCACAATCATTTTTCCAACAGACATCGAGCGATCCGTCTCTTGGCGGAGGTGTTCGGTCAGGGCCTTTCTGGCTTTTCTAATGCACTCGATATGGTAAATGATGAAATACGTCAGATCCATATCGTCATTCTCAGTCGCTAAATATGCATCCCGATATTGAGCGGGAGCTTGTTTAATCACTTTTGATATCGGGATGTACCGGAACAGGTTGTACCCTCGTGAGATGACATACCAGTAGAAGAGCGTTCGTGCTGTTCTGCCGTTCCCGTCATAGAATGGATGAATGTAGCCAATAAGAAAATGCAGGGCTATACCGACAATTATCGGATGGATGTATTCACCGTTATCATGTATGTTTTCCCGTTTGTCCATATTGACGAAGGTGCACAATTCCTGTATTAGCGAAGGAACCTTCTGTGCTTCTGGAGGGTAATGCAGGATGTCATATGTCCCTGGTTTTGTGACGTAAACGTCATCGGTGGTTCGAAACATTCCTGAGTGCTCATCTGTGTCCAGTGTTCCCTTAGTTACAATCCGCTGAATTTCACAGATGAATTCAGGCGTAAGATATATGTCTTTTTTATCGAGAATATACTGCATCGCCTCATGGTTGTTCATGATCATCATCTCATCCTTTGTCCGAGGTGGGATGTTTTTTCGGATCATGTCCTTTGCGACAATTTCGGTGGTTACTGCTCCTTCGAGTTTGCTGGAGAAAATGGCTTCATTGGCAAATGCCTCAAAAATATATTCCTGTGTGTTTTTGAGTTTTTTCTCGGTCATAGAAAGGAGCTTTGTGAGATCCTGGTCGCACATATGAAGTTCTCTGGAAATGGTTGAGGTTTGGACATAAGTGAGATCGAGGAGTTTGTAAGGCAGGAGATTACAGGAATATGCACGTGTTAACTTTATCAGGAACCAAGCCAGATTCAGTTCATCTTCGCTCTTTTCTCCTTTATTTCGAAACTGCAGGTCGCTTTTCGTGATATATTTATTGCCGCAGATCGTGTTAAGTTGTTGTTTAAATCCGAATAAAGCGGGTGCCATCTGCTTAAGGGCTTCAGGTGGTATGGACATCAAAGCATCCATAACCGTTTTTTCATTCAGAGTGATTTCATTGGCCATGTTACTAAATCCAAATTACTAATATCTTATTTTTAGTAATTACAAAAGTATATACTTATGGATGAGGGGGGGCTCAGTATATATCCGAAATATTTTGCTTGATTATCCCCTTCGCCCTCTCCTCATCCATCTCCACCACCCTCACCTCATTTCTATCTGACAGATACAAACACACCCCGGGATCCGTCCCAAACATATTCTTCGCCCACAGGAAATAAACCTCAAGCCGCCCCTAACGGGTCAGCCCGCATCAACTTCTCTCGCATTCGATCCACTCATTTCTCAGTTTACTTTCTATGAGCGGCTCATACATTTCGCGATAGTCCGGGAGGGTGAGCTGACTCACGACTTTGCGGATCTCCACATCAAGCCGGAAGTATTCTTTGGCGAGCCGGTCGATCCGCATATTTTCTTCAAAGATCTGCTGCCGGATCACTTCTTTTGCTAGGTCATTGACATCCGGCCCGGATAACCGGTCCCGTCCGTGATCCACCTTTCGCCGTAAGGTGACCATCATTTCCATCGTATTGTCCTTTCTTTTCATCAGACGGACAAGCTCAATTTTTATTCCATACCCAGGATCAAACATCCTCGAACACCTCCAAATTATTTCGCTTCTGTCCTCTCGTATCCACAGAAGACGATTCTCACATATCACTATGAGGTGGTTCGTTATTAACCCCTGACCGCGCGGTCGCGGGCCGTCCCGTTAGGGGCGGCATTAGCCGAAGCGGGTTGGATGCGACGCATACAACCTCAGCTGAGCAAGGCTTTGCCTTGCGAGCAAGTGATGAACGAAGTGAAATAGACTTGCGAGCCGATAGTGCTCAGGGTGTGGCAAAAAAGGGGGTTCTCCTCACTGACCACCCTGTTTTTTCTGTCAGAAAATGAGGGTGAACGTTGATTTTTGGGCGTACATCGTCATCGCAAGGCAAAGCCTTGCTCACAAGCCTATCGTCTTGTTCGGCTGAGGGTGTGCTCAATGAACCCGCCCCGCCTAGCCAAGATTGATGACTTTCACGCCAATATGTTTCGGATAAAAAAAGAGAAGCAAATTTATCTCATACACTCAAAGCACAAAAAAATCAGGGAAGCCTGATCGTTCCAACCACACGGAGCTTTCCTCCGTCCAGATAATGGATCACCGCAGAGTCGCCCGGTTTATACACAAGCGGTGTATCCAGTTCCAGAGTCAGTTTCGGATCATGCCAGTCGGATCCGTTCTCGACCTTCATCACCCGTGCAGACAAAAACTGCATCCAGTGACCGATCGAGACCACCATCTGCTCTTTGATCTCCGATGGCCAGTACTTCACCAGATGTGCATCGCCAGTGATAGTGGTCGTGTGCGTGACCTTTGGATCGGTCGTCAAAACAAATCCTCTATCCAGCTCCTCGGCATCAATGTCCTTTAACGCACAACCTACACGGTCGCCTGCATATGCCCAGGCAAAATCATCATCATGCTTCTGCACAGACCGGATCTGAGCGACCTTGTCCAGCGGCTCGACACGCACCTTATCATGTTTTTTGATCCAGCCGTCGGAAACACAGCCGAGAATAACTGTACCGATACCCCGCACATTGAAGTGGTGATCGATCGGTACCGATCCCACTGCTCCGTCTTTTGGCTCGATATCCAGCTGTTCTGCCGCACGCTGCAGAAGACTTGCCGAAAGACCAATGTGATCCTCTTCCATTATAGTATAGTTTTCGAGAACCGTTCCCTTGATCAGAGGTGCGATCTGTTTTGGCTGGATATAATTCTGCAAAATGATCGTGCCGTTTTTCACATCCGCACAGTCAAGCATCAGGATCCATTCGGCGACCATCGGTGTGATCTCCGAGATTACCACGATCGCTTCGTGGGCCATTGAAACAACATAAAATAAAGGAGCAAGCCTCTCAGGATATCTGGTAGGTTCCAGAAGTGTTACGGTATCGTGACCTTTTTTCAAATTATAGAAGGTGATATCTGTACTGGTTCCTTTTTTCCCGAGATCTCGGGCATATCCGTTAGGAGCTAGTACAGCGACGTTTAAGTTCGGCATGGTTATACTCATTGGTGTTTTCCCATCATTATATGTATGGGTATTGCCTTCTCTCTGACCTGCTCACTCAGTACACTCACCCCAAAAAGCCTAAAAAACAGGCAAAAAAATCCCACAACATTTATCCCTTAACCGTGCACATTAACAACATATGAAAAATGTAAAAACGTCAGTTGAAGGAGATATCCTTACTATTGAGGTCGATTTGTCTAAGGACTTCGGTCCCTCCACCTCGGGCAAGACCATAATCATTGGTTCGAGCATGGGAAACAAACCGATCGACCGCAAACATCCTGACGTTCGCGTAGGCGTAAACGTATATAAGAAGGTTTAAAACTTCTTGGTCCATTCTATTTTCTATGTCTTCCCCACGTTCACGTATAAATAGGATTTTTGTATGCGTCCGTATGTAATAATCAATGTAGCAATGAGTGCTGACGGAAAGCTTGCCACCCGCGAAAGAAAACAGACCAAGATATCTGGTCATGACGACTTTTTGCGTGTAGATCAGCTTCGTGCCAATTCCGACGCGATCATGGTAGGGATAGGCACCGTCCTCTCTGACGACCCCTCTCTTCGAATCAAAAGCGAAGAGTATGCCAGTATCCGAAAAGCAAACGGCAAAGATGCTCATCCCATGCGGGTCGTAATTGACAGTATGGCACGTATGCCCACCGACGGGGACATGTTCAAAAAAGGATCGGGTCGTGTGATCATTTTCGTCTCTGAAAAAGCCCCGAAGGAAAACTGTGACATTCTCAAGAAAAAGGCCATGGTTATCCGTGCCGGCCCGGATTTTGTCGATCTGGCAACAGCATTGGATGAACTCTCAAAGCTTGGGGTCGACCAGCTGATGGTCGAGGGGGGATCGACCCTGTTATGGTCGTTTTTGAGCAGCGGTCTGTTTGACGAAATACGCACATATATCGGGGCACTAATCATTGGCGGCAAGGATGCTCCGACCCTTGCCGATGGCACTGGGTTCATCGATCCAGCAGACTTCACCCGTCTTTCGCTCAAAAATGTTGAGCGTATCGATGACGGCGTTCTTCTGACGTGGACAAAAAAAGTGTGATCCCAATCGAAAAGATACTGTGCTCTTAGGTTGTACTTTGATTTCGTGTACTGGATCAGTGTGGCATTATAAATAAAAAAACCGTGTTCACAAATCAGAGATTTGCTCTCCGACTCACTTCGTTCGCTGGAATCTCCGCGAATCCAATTAGATAAGGGCAATGTCGAGTGTTGAAACATGAGGTAAAAATCAACCGCGAATCGGCGCGAATCCCGCCCTTCGGGCTCCCAGAATCGGATTTGCTTTTCCTCACTCTCGCAAGTCTCTCGCAAGGCAAAGCCTTGCTCGGCTGAGGCCTCCCCTGCGGGTCGGCCCGCCTTCGATTTGCTCGTCCCTTCATCGGGATCGTTCGGGCAAATCCTATCGCCGCCCCAGCGGCTCATTGTTGAAAATATATTTGATTTTAGGTAAAATAAAATTATTATGGGTAAATTATAATATTTATCCTCACAGGAGGCGCTGGGCGCTGACAGGATTTGCCCGAACGCTCCCGATGAGGGATGAGCAAGACAGCGTAGCTGGATTGCGAAAGTGAGGAAAAGCAAATCCGATTCTGGGAGCCCGAAGGGCGGGATTCGCGCCGATTCGCGGTTCTTTTATTTATAATTCCACACTCGCAAGTTTCCTTTGAAAACTTGGTCGCAAGTCTAACGACTTGCTTGGCTGAGGGCGACGACAAAGTCGTCACCCCGCCTCACCTGAGGTCGTCCGCTCCGCGTTCAACCCGCCCCGTACACGAAATCAAAGTACACACTGCGTAAGTCCCACTTAAATATTATTTTATCAACCGTTTTTTCCGAAGCAGCCGGTTGTAGGTGACGGCAAATCGGTGGGCCTCGTCCCGTATTTCCTGGAGATACATATTTGCTTTGGTTTTTTTTCCAAACGGGAGTGGGAACGGTACGCCTGAAACGAACACCTCTTCTTCAGCTTTCGCAAGTGAGATAAGCGGGATGTCGGCTTCCAGTTCATCGAGGATCCGTTTGGCAGATGAGAGCTGGCCTTTGCCTCCGTCGATCACGATCAGGTCAGGCAGAGGTTTTTCCTCCTCGATCAAGCGGCTGTATCTTCTGCGTACAACCTCCGCCATCGAAGCAAAGTCGTCGATCCCGTCGACGGTTTTGATCTTGAACCGCCGATAATTCCTCTTATCTGGTCTGCCTGCCCGAAACTGGACCATCGACGCGACCGTATCGGTTCCTGAGAGGTGCGAGATATCGAAGCATTCGATGACGCTCGGTGGTGTCTTCAGACGAAGTGCCGCCTGAAGCTCGGTCACCTTCAGTTCCTCGCCAAAGTGGGTGGTCTCGATGTTTTTTCCGGCAAGCTCCAGTAGTTTTTTCTTCGCTCCTTGCTTTGGAACGGTGATCTTCACGATATGTCCGGCAATATCGCCCAAATATCTGCCGAGCGCTTCATCCAGCTCCTCCTCGACGATTATCTCCTTTGGAGCAGGGCTCTCGGTATAATATCTGGCAACGAACTCCTCGAAAAATCCGTCGGCGGCATCAAAAATGAACTCGTCCCTGCCGCCAAGTGTTCCTTTGTACACATGGAACACCAGTAAATATACCAATCCATCGCGGACCCGGTAGGCGATAACGTCCTCGTCATGATCGATCTTTCTCGCAACATACTGACGTGCAGAAAGGTTTTCGACCGCTGTGATCATGTCCCGGCATAGGAGTGCTGCTTCGAATTCGGTGTTCTTTGCATACACCTCCATCTCCTCCTCAAGTTTATTTTTGATCTCCTTGGTGTTGCCTTTCAGCACATCGGCCGCATATGAACACTGTTTTTTGTAATCTTCGGGCGAGATATGGCCGCCGCACGGCCCTGAGCAGTTACCAATATGATACCTGAGACAGGGCCGGTTCTTCGGCATCGTTTTGCAGGACCGGAGCCTGAATGTTTTTTTCACCACCGAAAGAACATGATCCCGTTCCTTTCCAGAGACGAATGGGCCGAAGAACTGCCCGTCTCCCCGTGTTTTTCTCGCTATCGTGATCCGAGGGTACTGTTCTTTGGTGAGTTCGATGTATGCATAGGATTTCGCATCCTTGAGATCGATATTATATTTTGGCTGATGATGTTTTATCAGCGTATTTTCAAGAAGATACGCCTCCTCCTCGGTCTCGGTAACGATGTATTCGAAGAAACGGATCGTCTCCACAAGCTTCTGTGTTTTCGGGTCATGATCCTTTTTCTGAAAGTAGGAGGAGACACGTTTTTTCAGATCTTTTGCTTTGCCAACATAAATTATCGCCCCATTTCCGTCCTTATAGAGGTAACAACCCGGCAAATGGGGAATATCGGCAAGATCAAAGGGTGGCATTTACGGTAGGTTAATGTATGGTGGACTCTATCTTTAACTATTATGGTTGTTCCTTGTCTATCATGTATCCATATGGAATCTCACAGATATCTCTACCCCGAAGATCGGGATTTTCCCGATTACCACATCATCTGTAAATTGGGCGTCGATCATCCCGATCCCATGCCAAAATCAGGGTTCACCTGTGATAAGTATGAAAATAAACTCGCGATTTTGCCACGAGTGCGAAGAAGCGCTTGTGCGATCGAAATAGAACACATCAAAAAATAATATTTTTTTAGGCTTTATAGCACGATCATGCAGACGACCATGATCAGTAAAAATGCCGAGATCATCATAAGTACCGCGAGAGGAAGCAGATTTATCACGATCGCATTCACGGTCGAAGTAAGTTGAACGATACGTGACGGGCCGAACACCTCGACCTCTTCACATATATTAGTGGCTGCTCCTCCTGTTGCTGGTGAGAGATCCTCGACCGCCTTTAAAACAGCTTCGGAAACATATGGGATGATCTCATTTGCAGAAACTGCGATCCCAATCGGGTTTCTGCCGGTGACCGAGTTCACCACATGGGAATCGGTCGTAAGGATCTCGGCCTCATGTATGCCAAGTCCGAGGACCGCGTTTCTGAGGGTCTCTCTGACACCGACGTGAACATTGTTTCCGTCAAACAGGACATATGCTGTTTTTATTCCGGCCACCTCGGTGACCATGCTGATGATCCCCATATCAGCAAAGCCTTCGCTTCTTCCAAATGGGGGGATGATCTGGGCGACACCCACTTTATACGGTAGCATCTCAGCATCCAGCATCAGATCCATCGCCTCATCCGCTCCTGAAATAAACTCGTTTCCGGTTTTCGTCGACGGATAAATGATGTTCGTCACCGCTGTCATACAGTTGTGTGCATCCACGAACCCGACGTTTTTGTATCTCCCTTTGCTTTCTCCCATCACGATCCTGCCGATAGAATAATCCATATCCTCGGTCATTTCTGGGGACCGGGTGGTGACCATTAAAAGGGAATCGCCGAATTTTTGCGAGAGAATTGAGACTGTACCAAATCTTGTTCGGACCGGGCGGCTTGCATGACCTGTATAGATGACCGAGTCCAGACTCTGCCGGATCGCTTTGGTGATGGCCTGCGTCTCCCGGTTGGAGATAAGATTCAGGTCATGACTGGCGCATCCGTGTGACACGAGCAAGATCGCTTCGTCTGCAAAATCGTCATGCAGGATCTTTGGAAAGTTACTGCCGCCCACATCTGCCATCGGCCCTGGATGAAGGTTTGGGATAACAAACCAGACATCGGGTTTTCCCTCGCGTCTGAAGAAAAACGTTGTTTCAGGAACGGAAACAAGCTCGCTGATGTGATGGAAATACTCCTCAAGATCGTTCGAACCGTTTGTCAGATGAGCAAGGAAGGCGTTTACGAAATGCATCGCTCCAACCCCGCTCGTCCGTTTCATCGGCATATCAAAAAGAAGTAAAAATCCAATGACCACTGCTGAGAACACCACGACAGAAATGACTGCTGGGATGATGAAGTCAGTACCAAAGAACCAGACCCCGACAATAACTCCTGCAAACGACTGTATGGCGGCTGGCCCGTACATCCTTTCGAATCGGTAATCTGCTACGGCGGCGAGAACGATCAGCCGGATCGCCAGAATAAATCCGACGCCAAAGACATAGGCAAATCCTGATCCAAGGAAGAGCGCGGTGACCATCAGCAGAAGCATGAAGATCTCACAGGAAAGCGCCAAGAGAGCGGATCGGTTCCAGGTGAACTCCTGCCGGGCAAAGGCACTCACAAACGGTTTTGTTAATATCAGAGCAACGACGGCGGGTATGGAAAATGCGAGACCGATCCATCGGGTCTGGCCAGTCACAAGGAACACGACCCCGTCAATGGCAAATCCGATCAGGATCATCAAAGCTAGCGATGCACCCCATTTGGGTGCGTCGAACAGATATTTCGTTAGTGATTCGGTTTTTATTTCACGTTTCATGTTACCAGAACCTCTCGATCATGACTTCTCCACGAAGCCCTTCATATTTGAATATCATCTCGGAACATTGCACCGGGGCTGAAAAGCAGGGTGCGTCGAGAACTAGGGATTCATACTCCCCGCCTTCTCCCGCAAGATGGATCCGTCTGGATCTTTGCACAGAAAGAAGCACATCTATAAGATTTTCATCGATCTTTTTTCCAAGAACATTTTCGCCGAGTCCGTCAGCGGCACAGACGACTATGAACGAGTCAAGCCGCGATGATACCTCATACATCAGGGTCAGCGGATCCATGTGCCAGAGCGGAGCAAAAAGTTTCAGAGCAAGACGATCACAGACTTTGGCGATCCGGGATCTCTGATACTCTGACTCGATCGCTCCCATGATGATCCCCTCGACACCGAGGCGTGCGAGTCCCTTTTCCATATCTTTGATCTCTTTTTCCTTTTCGCCTGCTGATTTGATCTCCACATATTCGGCATTACAGCGTTTTGCCATCACAGGAACGGCCGCCAAATTTGCCGAATGGAACATGTATGAATAGGTATTTTCAGGAACGACCGTTACGAGATGCGAGACCTTCATCCCGGCATCTTTGGCTTTTTGTACGGCAAGGATGGAATCTTTTCCTCCCGACGTGAGGGCGGCCCAACTCATTGCTGCTCCAGTTTGCCAAAGACAGAGGCATAACGTTTTGACATTCTGTCCCAGTCGGGGAGGTTGGTCTGGGTGCCGATCTCTTCCACAACAAAGGATGAGGTGACCGCACCTATTTTTGCGCAGGTGACCGGATCGAATCCTTTTTTCCATGCGGTGAAAAAACCGGCTCGATATGCATCGCCGGCTCCGGTTGGATCCTTTGCTTCGACAGGGACCGCGGAAATCTTGTGAATTTCCCCATCAAAATACAGACTGCTTCCCGCTTTCCCATGTGTGATTATGGTGAAGGGCACCTGATCCAGGATTTCTTTTTCTGTGCAGGAAAGAGTGTTTTCTATGATGTCCATCTCATAGTTGTTGCAGATGAGCATATCGATCTCACAAAGAAGTGTCGTGAGATCCTCTGGCGTATAGTATTTTACGTCCTGTCCCGGATCGAGTGAAGAAAACTTCGCCTGCTTTGCTATACTGATGTTGAATGCTGCGTCGCCTGTTGCCATGTGAACGAAGTCCCGTTTTGGCGGTGTTGACCGGGCGAATGCTTCTCCTGCTCCCCACTCGAAGTAGGTGATCTGTTCACCGGCGGCGTTGTTGACCATGAACGCGGTCGAGCAGTTCTTTTCGCTCATGAACACGGTCGTTTTGACGTCGAGTTCATCCAGATATTTTTCGTATTCACTGCCCGGGAAGTCACTGCCGACTGCACATATAAGTTCAGCCTTACCGCCTAGTTTGGCGATCCCGGCAGCGATGTTTGCGGCCCCTCCGCCAAAGTATATTTTTCGATCCGACACCCGTCTGGATTCACCGACCGGTGGGTATTCATCCACCGTGAGGATGTAATCCACACAAAGATGGCCGGAAACTGATATCGTTTCACTCTGCAACGGGTTCACCAACGATAAGTTCCACAGAATAGGTGGACAGAGATACATCCCGAAGTGCTTTGCCGATCACCGATTTGGCGATGTGTTCCGCATGCTCGGGGTTTTCGGCTTTGAAGACCTTCATGGAGAGAAGAAGGCCGATAAGTCCTGTCCGTGCGATCACCAGAGAGGTATTGATATCTTTTCCACAGTAGGGGCAGGGCATGTTCATAACGTCCACATCAACAAATTTTGCCGACGGCTGAAGACGTTTGCCTGCTTCACTTACGGCGATCCCTATTGCATCCTGAACAGATCCTACATCTTTTACCATCCAGGCTGCCTCCAGCGTCACTCGATAATCCGACATTTTCAACTCGCTTGGTGTATATTGTCTCTTTGAGATGATGGTATTTCCGGGTCGGAGACGAAGTCTACGACCTTAGGTGAGCAAGTTTACGAAGGAAACTTGCGAGTGGGTCGGACGCGGAGCGGACGACCTCAGGTGAGGCGGGGTGACGACTTTGTCGTCGCCCTCAGCCAAGCAAGTCGATAGACTTGCGAGCGGGCAGCCCCGTAGGGGCGGCCTCAGCGGGGCAACCTTTTTTTTATTTTGATGTGGTGACTACTTCGTTATCGTGCCGACGATGAATCCTCCCCTCCTCCAAAATCCGCCCCACCCTCCAAACTCTCCAATTGCTTATTTACTTATCAACACCAAATATATATCAGCAATGTACCTCAAGATACACAATATCCCAAATCAGGGAAGCATCCTCGCAGCGTGCGATGCCGAACTTATCGGGAAAACATTGACCAGTCCTTTATGCGACGTTGAAATAGATTCCTTCTTCTACGGAGATACGAGAGCGACCGAAGAAGAATTCCTGGATGGACTCACCTGTGTCGGCAGTGCGAATCTGATGGGAAAACGCGTCTGTGATATCGCAATAAAAGCTGGTCTCCTCACCATAGATTCATGTTTGATCATAGACGGCGTTCCTCACGCTCAGATATACGGAGCATAATGAGTCTTACACAAGGATTTTGTCCCAAATGCGGGGTCCCGTCGGAAAATGGAGAACTGTGCGGAAAATGCCGCGTCAAAGACGCAGTATGGGTGAATATAGCGGATCGTGCAGAGTGCATCGTATGCCCCACCTGCGCCTCAATAAAAGTTGCCAACGTCTGGTCAGATGTCGCGATCCCTAAGGAAGAGCTTGGCCAAAATCTTGTTGATTCGGTTATCGTCTTCCACAAAGACGTTTTGGATATCCAAAAACAGATCAGTATAATCGATACAAGCAGCAACCGATCTCTTGCAACTGTGCATGTTAGCGGCTCTCTCTACGGCATCCCACTCGAAGAAACCACAAAGGTCAAACTTATCTGGGCACTTGAACAGTGCGATCGATGCTGCCGGATCGCCGGAAGCTACTACGAAGGCGTGATCCAGGTCAGGGCAAGCGGCAGAAAACCCACCGAATTCGAACTGCACCGTGCAGGAGAGATCGCTTATCAGGTAGAAGATCAGCTCCAGACCGCAGGTGACCGACTCTCGTTCGTTTCTGACATCGACGAGACAAAAGACGGGATCGATATCGTGTTCAGTTCTCAAAATATCGGACATGCGATATCTCATGACATCTGCGGTGCTCTCGGCGGCTCGTACACCACCCACCCAAAACTTGTTGGGCAGAAGGGCGGTGTAGATCTGTACCGTGTCACCTACTCACTTCGGCTTCCAAGGTTTGCCCGCGGCGACATCATCAAACACGGAAAAGAGTACTTCCAGATCCTTCGCCAGGCAAAAGACATGCTGTTCGTCCGTGATATGATGACCGGCCAGCCGCGTTCCTTTAGAGAAAAGGAGAACGATGTGCTTCTTGGAAACATCCATGAAACAGAGACCGCGGTGGTCGTCTATCATGATGCCGGACTCTTAGGTATTTTCAATATGAAGACCCAAGCAAGCGAAGAGATCGCTGAACGTTCCTGGCTCGATACGAGAGACGGTGACACGATCTTGTTCGTCCGGGACGGTGAAACGCTGGTTCTGGTGGGAAGAAATGAAGATCAGGAAGATTTCGAAGCGCTCACTCCCGATCTCGCTACGTGAACCCTGGGTCGATACGACCCGCCGGGTTTATTGTGAGGGGGACGCCGCCTTCGTTCCAGTGAACGAAGGGTATCCTTTCGAGGCTGAGATCCCTGACCGGACCCCTTATACAGGCCCCGGCTATCAGAGGATGGGGGACACCCTTCTTCTGCACGGCGACGCGCCGACGACAGAGCAGCTAGCCGCATTAATAGAGTGGGAAAATCCCGCATGCGTGCTTCATGCGGCTTCGCATGAAGGAGTGCTCCGGATCCCAAAGACTGTCGTTCTTTACGGGGAGCCGCATGAGGTGACCTTCAAAGAGACCGGGATCAGCTACACGCTCGACCCCTCGAAGGTGATGTTTTCGCAAGGGAACCGCGGCGAAAAACAAAGGATCCGCTCCCTCGTGAAACCAGGCGAACGGATCGCCGATATGTTTGCAGGCATCGGATATTTTACGCTCTCAGCGGCGCTCTCTGGAGGAAATGTCCATGCAATGGAACTAAATCCGGTATCTTTTGCCTATCTCCAAAAAAATATCGAGGCAAACAACGTCACCGCTCGGGTGATACCTGAACTTGGGGACTGCCGCGAGAAGCTCTCAGGAGTTTACGACCGGATCCTGATGGGGCATTTCGAGGCCCCAGACTTTTTGCTGGATGCACTTGGCCACGCAAAGATCGGGACTGTGATCCATGTTCATGGTATCGGGGATCAAAAAAATGATATCGTAAAGACCCTTGAAGGGGCAGGTATTACCTATATCATCAGCGAACATAAAGTAAAGAAGTATGCGGGGCGCCTTTGGCACTCGGTCTGGGATGTGAAACTGGTATGAAAAGACTCAACGATATCCATATTGTTCTTGGCGTTTGCGGTAGTATCGCCGCCGTTGAGACGATCAAACTCGCTCATGAGCTTAGACGCCGCGGAGCAAAAGTGACCGGCGTCATCAGTCCGGCGGGTTGCGAGATGATCCACCCTGATGCGCTGACCTATGCGTGTCAAAAACCTGTGCTGACCAAATTGAGCGGGATGGTCGAGCATGTTCAGTACTGCGGTGAAGGAGGCGAGGCGGATCTGCTTTTGATCGCACCTGCTACCGCAAATACCGTTTCAAAGATCGCCTGCGGCATCGATGACACGATCATCACCACATTTGCGACCACCGCGATCGGCCGCGGTATGCCGGTCATCGTGGTCCCTGCGATGCATGAATCGATGTACCGCCATCCCATCGTGCGAAAAAATCTGGAGACCCTGAAAGAACTAGGGCTCGATGTCGTTCCGCCGAGAATAGAGGAGGAGAAGGCAAAGATCGCCGGTATCGAGGAGATATGTCTGCATGTCGAGCGGGCAGTTTCCTCTAAAAAACTTGCCGGCAAACATGTTCTCATCTCCGGCGGATCATGCCGCGAGGAGCTGGATGATGTGCGGATCCTTACAACACGATCCAGCGGAACGATGGCAAAAGAACTCGCACTCGAGGCATTTCGTCTCGGCGCAAAAGTCACGCTCGTGATGGATCCGATCCACGGCATAGTGCCTTGTGTAAAAAATGTCCCAATAATCACGGCAGCCGATATGCATGCCGCAGTGCTTCGTGAAGCAGAAGGAGCGGATTATTATCTCTCTGCCGCCGCGATCTCCGACTTTGCCCCACGACGGGTGAACGGGAAAATAAAAAGCGGCCAGGAAGTATCCGTCACGCTCGACCCGCTGCCAAAACTTATCACGAAGATATCCGGCAAAGGAATAAAAATCGTTGGGTTCAAACTTGGAGAGGATGCAGAAAAAGAGGGGATGCATCTTCTTGAACTTCCTGATGTCGTCCTTGTTCTTGCAAACAAGCCTGAGACGATGGGATCGGTATTTGGCGAATATATCTTTTTACAAAAAAATCACAAGGAAACACAAAGCGGACCAAAAGACGAGATCGCAGGGAAAATATGGGACGTTCTTGTGTAACATTTGCTCCAGGGCATATCTCAGGCTACTTTAAGCGGATCGATGGCGACACGATCCAGACGACCGGAAGCCTCGGCGCCGGGATCGTGATCGACAAAGGGGTCAGGGTCGAGATGCATGAAGCATCAAGGATCAGCATCCAGATCGGCGACACAGATATCGATGACTGGCTGATCCGCGAGGTTCTTTCTTCGCTTGATGTGAGGGCCGATGTCCGGGTCACCGTCGAGATGCCGATGGGAGCAGGGTTTGGTATGAGTGCGGCAGGACTTCTTGCGACGTATTCTGCCGCAAACTGCGTGTTTCAACTCGGTATGACCGCAGAAGAGATCGCGGCCGCCGCCCATGAAGTGGAGGTCATTCACGGAACTGGTCTAGGCGATGTTGCCGCTTCCACCGGCGGCGGTCTTGTCGTTCGAACGCGTCCCGGGATATCCGGCGTCACCTGCCGAATGTATCCTGAGGATGAGATCTGGACGGTCTCCTTTGGCGGCATATCCACGCATGATGTCATCACCTCCAAGGAAAAAATGCAGCAGGTCGCCGCCGCTTTCCCAGTAAAAGAGCCGGCGTGTCTTGCAGAATTTATGGAAAACTCCGCCTCGTTCACCGAAAAAAGCGGGCTTCTCCCGATCGACCTTTTGCCGATCCTTGCGGCATGCAAAACAGCCGGTGTTTCTGCCTCTATGACGATGCTTGGGACCGGCGTTTTTGCCGTTGGTCCAGAGGCTGAAAGAATATTGAGCCAATTTGGTGAACCGATCCGTCTGCATGTCAGCAGATCAGGGCCGGTCATTCTGGAGGAAAACCATGTCTGATATCCCGCTATCCCACCCAAGATACAAATCCCTTATGACCAGAGAACAGCTCGCAGCTCACGCAAAAAACGGGGTCGTCTCCCTCGAAGGTCTCACGTCTCATGGACGCGGTGAGGCGTTTGATTATCTGTTCGGCGAGAAAACACCCGCTTCGGCACTTGAAGCAGAGAAGCTTGCGGCCCGCGTTCTGCTCGCGGCAAAGCATCCTGTCCTTTCCATCAATGGAAACACGGCCGCCCTTGCGGCAAAAGAGATCGCACAGCTGCAGAAGGCGAGCGGCGCCGAGATCGAGGTGAATCTGTTTCACCGGACCGATGAACGCATCGCGCTCGTCACCCGTGTTTTAGAGGAAGCGGGGTGCATCGTCTCTAAGGGGCCGGTCGAACGGTGTGTTCCCCTCCCCCATGCTCGCGGTCTTTGCCGTCCCGATGGGATCGGATCGGCTGACGTCGTTTTGGTTCCCTTAGAGGATGGTGACCGGTGTGAAGCCCTAGTCTCGATGGGCAAACTGGTCATCACCGTCGATCTAAATCCGATCGACCGCACCTCGAAAATGGCAACGCTCCCTATCATTGATGAGGTCACCCGTGCTCTCCCCAATATTGCCGCAGAGTGTGACCGACTTCGCTTATCTGGAGAGAAGATCACCATGCCTGAGATAGACGGAAGATATTTCCTCAGACAGGCTATAAAAGATATTCAGGAATTCCTTGCCCATGCTCTGGATTGAAAAATACCGCCCGACCTCATTTGACGAGATCATCGGACAGAAAAATCCCATGAACCA
>DALTVX010000003.1 GCA_029987395.1 Methanocorpusculum sp.
AAAAACCGGCACGCCGGTTTTTCCTATAGCATTTTTCCAGACGGCGTGCGATTCTTGCGTAGGCGATAAGCCGGAGCAGAGCACGACGGCGCAAGAAAAATGCGATTCGCGTTAATTCGCGGAGATTCGCGTTTCTTTTTTATGTGTCAGCACACAAACGTACCCTTTCTACGAAGTGTGAGTGATTATCTACCTGTTTCGTGTTTTCGTGAATTTTGTGTGATGGGGTAGTTGAAGCCGGTTGGAAGCGAAGCGGCCGCTTCATCAGATAACTATAAATAAAATAAAAGCCTATTTACTTTTGCTTGTGCGTTGCGACAGTTGTCGTGAGCCACACGACAACACAATTGAACGCAACGACACAACGAAAGAGAACGACTATGCCTGAACCAACAAACACCCGATTCAAGATCGGGGACATCGTCACCTCCGTCAAAAGAGGTGCGTCTTCATTCTACTTAAAGGATGGCGACACAGAAACGCCCGTAATCAAAGCAAAAGACATCACCGATGACGCAAGGATCGACCTCACATCCGTCGACATCGAAAAAATCAAAGCCAACCCTCGTGTCAAGACCAACCTCCTTTCCGAAGGAGACATCCTCATAACCATTCGCGGCGGCATCTTCAAAAGTGCCATCGTCCCAAAAGAGGCTGCTGGCTACTCATTCAACGCAAATCTTATCGCCCTCACACTGGACCCCGACAAGATCCGCCCTGAGATCCTCGCCTGGTACCTCGGCAGCCCCTTCGTCCTCAAATATCTCGCAGAAAAAAGCACCGGTCATGCCATCATGAGTATCAGCTCAGACGAGATCCTCGATCTTACCCTCTCTCTCCCAAACAAAGAGCAGCAGGAAAAGATCCTCGGCTTCCTCACCCAGGTCAAAGACTACAAAACCATCTCCCGACGTCAGGAAGACATACTCTCCACCATCTCCGACGAACTACTCATGAGATACATCGTGGACGGTGAATAACATGGAAAAACTCAACCAAAAAGACCTCTCCCATATTCTGCGGACCCTCGCCAATGTCCCCGCTTTTGGGACCGGTAGCATACATTTCCTGCCCCACCTCCTCTATATCAAATGGATCACCGACGAGATCCGGCAAGACCCCGCCTTCTCGACACGCTCCGGTCTCATCATCCCGGACGGTCACTCCTTTGACGACCTCGCAAAAGGGATCGATCAGAACCAAAGCATCAACTCCTTCTTCCGGACCTTCTATCGGGAAAACCGCACAGTCTGGCCCGGCATCTCTCCCAGATTCGATGCGAGCACCGGCAAAACGCAAACTCTCATGGAAAATGGACGGGTCAACGACTCCATTCTCTACGCTATTCGTGTACTATCTGGCATCTCACTTTCTCCATCTGATATGGTTTCACCCTCCGTCGTTAGCGGAGCATTCGAAGAATATCTCAGTGAACTGCGTGACTACTCAGCATCGGAATATGAACCAAATCTTATCTCGCGTCCCGTCCTGGAAACGGTCACCCGCCTGATGGATCCCGCACCCGGGGAATCCGTCTTCGACCCGTTCTGCAAAACCGGCGATCTCCTGATGCAGGCACACATCTATGCACCTGACTCTTTGATCTTTGGATCCGAAATCGATCGCACCTTTGTTTCGATCGCTCTCATGCGGCAGCATTTCGCCGGAAATTTTTCGGCAGCCATCACGGAAAATGATGTTCTTGCTTATCCCGCTCTCGACGATAAAGGGCGTCTGCAAAGATATGATCATGTCATAACCATGATACAAGAGCCGATGGAAACTCCCGACACCCGTTTCATAGAACGTGACATCCACCGTAGATTTGAGCGGTACGAACCCTCGGAATTCACCCCTTTCACCTATCTCTGTCATGCTCTGAAAACCTCGTCAGAGAAATGCGTTATTGTAAACTCCTCGACCCTCAAAATGTTACTTCGTATGAGACCAAAGGCTCCGGGAAAGATCGCCCTCGTCCTCGATGACCTGCTTGAAGCCGTCATTTTGTTCCCGAGAACCGAGAAGAAATCGCGTTTCCTGCCTGAAACCCAGGACGTCTACATATTCAACCACAAAAAGCCGATCAACCGTGCAAAAAAGATCCTCTTCATTGATGCGACCAATGAAAAAGCAGTTCCTGAGGGTATGTCGCCCTATGATGCCGCGGTGGATGCCTATCAAAAATATGCCGAATGCCCGGGCTTTTCAAAAATCGTTTCGGTGGATGAGATCATATGCAATAAGGTGAATCTCTCTGTGCAGTCCTATACCACGGTGTTTGCAAAACCAGCCCGTTTGGATACGGATAAGGCGCTGGCTGAGTTCCAGGAACTGGAACTGGACCGTGCGGGTGCATTTTCCACACTGCTTGGATCATTTGCCGATCTGGAAAAATAAAGGGGAGTCTCCCTCTCATAATACTATACTAAACACCTATGATCTTTTGAGATAATACCAAAACCGCGAATCGGTGTGATCACAAAGCTTCGCCTTGTTCGATAGTGCCTCGGATGTGGAGAAAAAAGGGGTTCTCACTCACTGACCATCCTGTTTTTTTCTGTTAAAAAATGAGGATGAGCGTTGATTTTTGGGCGTACAATTCATCACATGAAATTCACAAAAAAACCACAAAAACACGAAAATAAAAATAATTCGTCGTGTGGAGCGGGTTGGAAGCGAAGCGGACGACCTCAGCGGATCAAGTTTCCTTCGATTTCGTGTACTGGATAAGTGTGGACGCATGAGATATTTCACCGCGAATTAGCCCAAGCGGGCTTTGCCCGATTGAGGCGGCACGCAAGCCTTTGGCTTGCACGCAATCGCGAATCTCCGCGAATCGCATTTTCCCTACGCTGTCCTCTTGACCTCGTCGTTTCACTCCTCGGCCGCGTTCCTACGCTACGCCTGATCGGCTCCGCGTGGCCGGAACGACAGCGTAGAAAGTCCACGAGCTGAAAGCTCGTGAGACGTCTCAAGAGCCTTTGGCTCTTGGACAAATGCTGGAAAACCCGCGTCGCGGGTTTTCTCTTCAGGATAAGGAATATCCATATTATTCACGCAAGAG
This sequence comes from Methanocorpusculum sp., assembly GCA_029987395.1. GTDB lineage: Archaea > Halobacteriota > Methanomicrobia > Methanomicrobiales > Methanocorpusculaceae > Methanocorpusculum. Next base: position 3,065 of record DALTVX010000003.1, read on the forward strand.
TGCGTGAAAATCTCTTCTATTTTATACAAATGAAAAGATGTCTTTAATCAGGAGAAAACCCGCGACGCGGGTTTTCCAGCATTTTTCGTTCCGACGTCACGGCCACGCGGAGCCGATCAGGCGTAGCGTAGTGACGCGACCGAAGGTCAAGAAGGCGGAACTGGAAAAATGCGATTCGCGGAAATTCGCGATTGCGTGCAAGCCAAAGGCTTGCGTGCCGCCTCAATCGGGCAAAGCCCGCTTGGGCTAATTCGCGGTGGAATTTCTCATGTGTCCGCACACAATAGTGCACTTTTTGAATTGAATCCATGTCCAACCCGCCCCTACTCTCCGACCCTCTTTTTCACGATCCCCTTCGCCCTCTCCTCATCCATCTCCACCATCCTCACCTCATTTTTATCCGGCAGATACAAACACACCCCGGGTTCCGTTCCAAACATATTCTTCGCCCACAGGAAATATACCGCGAGCTGCCCCTCATACAACTCCATCTCCTTCTTTGCAGGCGATCCAGTCTTGTAATCGATGATCATCCACCGGCCGTCTGCATACTGCACCAGCCGATCGATCACGCCGTACAACAGGGTGCCCTCAAACGAAAATGCGACCCGCTGCTCAGAATAGCTTTTCTGCACATTCTGCATAACCGGCGATGCAAGGAACGCCGCATATTTTTCTGCAAACTCCTTTCCCACCTCAGGTGACGCCCCATATCGTTTGGCGGCCGCATCCGCCGGCATCCCGTCAAACACCTCGTGGATCGCTGTCCCGCGAAGCATCGCCGCCTCTTCGGCCGCCGAAGGGGTGCTTCTTCGTTTCGTCGCCGTCACGTGTTTCGTTTGCACCTCCTCCTCCCTCTTGGGCATCGGCTGACCCATCCACCCCTCCGGGGCCTTTGGTCGGACCCAGCTCTGCTCCTGTGGATCATCGATTTTTTCCGTGAATTTCTCCGGTGGATACGGGTATCCCCCGATCCCCTCATCATACATCGAGAGGAACGAATTGCTCCCCGGCCCCTTATTCCCGTCTGTGCCGCAGATCACCAAATGATCGCGTGCCCTCGTCATCCCCACATAAAACAGCCGCTTCCTCTCGGCTAACTTCTTCTTTTTACACTCAGATTTCAGGCACTCGATCACCACAGATTTTGCGTCATCCTTCCCGGGAATCTTCACCGGGATCCCTGCTCCAAGCTTTTCATCAAACATCATCCCCGAGACCGCCAGATCGTCGGTTTTTCCGGCAAAACACAGCACGAGGACCGGGTACTCCAGACCCTTCGAGGCGTGAACCGTCATGATCTTCACACGGTCATCCCGCTCATCTGTTACAATACCTTCCCGCTCATCGAACTCCTCCTCCATGCAGGTATCCATGATCGTGAGATATTCATACACCGAAAAGGGCCGGTTGGATGAACGATTTCGGGCGATATGCACCAACTTTTCCAGATTTGCTGTCGCCTCCCGACCAAACGGAAGTCCGCCGTATACTGACAGGATCCCCGACTCTGCTATCAGGCGGCGAAGGAACGGGACAAACGACTCCTCCCTGATCTCTGTGTTCCAGCGGGAAAGTTCGCTCACCGCTCTGCTGACCTTTGAGTTTGGATTTGAGGCTGAAAATCGTTTCAGCCGCAGGATAAGCGGCCCACCGTTGCCTGCCGAAGCAGCGCAAAGTTCGGCGTCCGAGATCCCGAAATACGGGGATCGAAGGGTTCCGTAAAGTGGGATATCCTGCTCCGGATACACGATCGCCTTGAGGAGATTCGTGAAATCGAACACCTCCTGCTTTTCATAAAAGCTGTATCCCTTCTCCTCGGTATACGGCACTCCGTAGACCCCAAGAGCATGCCGAAGTTTATCGATATGCGTTCTTGCCTCGATCAAGATCGCGACGTCTCCAAACCCTGCCGGCCGAGTAGTCCCGTTCTTTTCGTAGACGGTGAGCTTCTGATGGCTGATCGCGTCATAGATCCAGGATGCGAGGGCCTCTGTTTCCCGCCGCATCATACCGGCCGCATCTTTTCCATCCTTTTCAAGCCGGATCAGCGTTACCGAGCCGGAATCATCACATCTCTGTGCCGTGAGTTCCCCGTATCCGGCGTCCCATCGCTCTTTTGGATCTGCGAACACGGTTTTGAACACATGGTTCACCAGACCGACGATCTCCGGAACGGTCCTAAAACTCCTGTCCAGCTCGACGGGGGATTTGGGAAAATCCTTCAGGAATTCATTGAACCCGGAAACATCCGCTCCTCTGAACAGATAGATCGACTGTTTTACGTCCCCGACAATGAACAGCCGGTTGTTTTTCTTCGGGTCGCCGCAGAGTATCTGGATGATCTCGGTCAGGGTCGGATCATTGTCCTGGACCTCATCGACGAGGATGTACCGGTATCGATCGTTCAGGGTCTTTTGGATCTCCTCGTTTTTGATCAGGTCGCGTGTCTTTCGAATCAGGTCGTCGAAGTTGAGTGATCCTCTCTGCTCCTTTTCCAGGACCGCTCGTTCATGGATCTGGTTGGTGATCCTTCCTAGGGAGATGAGTATTTTCAGGGTGAGGGCTGTTCGTTCCTTGTCGTTTTCTGGTGAATCCAGCTTTAACTCTTTTTTGATTCCATCTCGCATTTCGTTCCATATTGGCCAGTATTCGTTTGTAACGATCGTTTTGCCGGTATTAGCTTTTAGGTGGAGCAGTATGTTTAAGGTCTTAACTATCTCATACGGATCGGATGCTGCACAAAAATCGTCATAAGCCGCTGGTGCATCTTGGAAATACTTCACAGTAGAGCTCTTTGTATAACCACGCAGCTCGTTCATCAGTCCTCGAAGCTGTTCATTGCTTGAAAGGTCTGCGTGCATCTTTTGGATGAGCTCTTCCCAAGCCTGTTGCCAGACGGCTATGATCCT
>DALTVX010000031.1 GCA_029987395.1 Methanocorpusculum sp.
CCAAACCCGGAGTTCCCCACACCGCCAAACGGCATCTCAGGTGGGACCGTCAGGTGCTTGTTCACCCATACGACGCCGCACTGAAGCGACTCGGCAAACAAACGTGCCGTGCCGATATCCGATGTCCAGACCGACGAACCCAGTCCATATCGGGTCGAGTTTGCAATATCCAAAGCCTCATCCGCTGACGTGAAAGGGATCACCGACATCACCGGGCCAAAGATCTCCTCGGATACCGCGAGAGGGCTGACATTTTTCAGCAGTGTTGGGGCATAGAAGTTCCCCGGCATCTCCAGTCTCTTGCCTCCATACACCAGCTGGGCCTCGCCATTCGCAAGGATACTCTCGACAGATGCCTCGATCTCGGCAAGCTGCCCGGGATTATTTACCGGTCCCATATTCACTTTGTCAAGCCCGTTCCCCACCACATACTGGGATAACAATAATTCGGCCTTTCGCACAAACTCGTCGGCAAGTGATGCGTCGACCAATATCCGTTTTGCTGAGGTGCAGGTCTGCCCACAGTTATAGAACCGGTTTCTGACCGCCGCCTTAACTGCTGCGTCGATGTCGGCTGTTTTCGTCACGATAAAACTGTCATTCCCGCCAAGTTCCAGCATCAGTTTCTTGAGGTGTGGGGCAGCGAGAAGTGATACTGCCTTTCCTGATCTGACCGATCCGGTAAATGAGATGTGGCGGATATCTGGATGGGCAACAAGTGCCGAGCCCGTCTCCTCCCCCGAACCGGTCACGATCTGCAGAACATCTTTTGGAAACCCCCCCTCATGCAAAGCTTTTGCGACCTTCATAATCGTCAGCGAAGCCGTCTTCGAGGGCTTTACGAGAACCGCATTTCCGCATGCAAGAGCGGCGCTCGCCTTCCATGCAAAGATCATCACCGGCATGTTCCAGGGAACGATCGCGGCACATATGCCGAGCGGTTTTCTGACAACATTCAGATACCCGTATCCCGGAAGATGGCGTGCATCGCCGGGGATACTCCCACAGACCGAGGCATAATACTCAAACACATGGGCCGAGCCGAGTATCTCGTCCTTTGCCTCACGCAGGGGTTTTCCCTGCTCAGTCGTCAGCTGGACGGCAAGTTCGTCGGCCCGTGCTCTGATCAAAGCCGCGGCGTTCACAAACATCACCGCTCGCTTTGATGCGGCGGTCCGTTCCCAAGAACGAAGGATCTCGCTTGCTGCATCAACTGCAGAATCTACATCATCAGGCGTGGCATTGGGTATGGTGCCGATGATTTCGTTCGTGGCAGGATTCCTCACGTCGATGAATGATTGCATGATGGATTATTATTCCGTAGTCTATTTAGAACTGTTCGTCGAAGCAGTTGACCGAAACCCTCTTTTTCTTTGGGACAACATCTATTCTCATGAACGAATACGCTGAAAGGATCGCCGCGATTGGGGCGGCCGCAAATCCGACCTTCATGACGCTTGGGATCACTCCGGTTTCATGGGGTGGCGGAGAGGCAGTTCTTAAAATGACCGCCGCCGATAGATTTCAAAACGGGATCGGATTTCTGCAGGGAGGGTTTTACGTCATCCTTGCCGATGAAGCGATCGCCTTAGCTATTTTAGCAGAACTCGATCCTGAACAAGGGACCACGACCATCTCAGAAACGACTGAGTTCATACGCGGTACAAAAAACGATGAGATCTTTGCTGTCGCCAAAATTATTCGCAAAGGGCGCCGCATCATCTTTGCCGAAGCAGAGGTCAGACGTGGAAGCATCGACGGGGACCTTCTGTCAAAAACCACGGCATCCTATCTGATCACACAATGCTGAACATCATGACAACTTCATATTCCTATACCCCCAATAATAATGACATGGAGGATCATGGCAGTTGAACTTGACGTCATAGACCGGGTCGATGAATGGACCGGGTTTCTGAAGAAAAAATACAAAGGCGAACTCAATAAAATTTCCCGTGAGTTCCCCAGTGAACGGTCTCTGGAAATAGACTACGGTGTTCTGGAAAAGTTTGGAAAGATCGGGGTCGTTCTGGCAGATGAACTGCTCGAACACCCCGGAAAAACTCTGGAAGATGTAAAAGATGCCATCCGCACCTCCCACCTCATCACCGGAAAAGATGTCGAAGGAAACGACATCTCGGATACGATAATCACTAAAGTCAATATCAGATTCGTTCACCTCCCGCGAAAGACCCAGGTCCGGGACATTCGTGCGGAAGATATCAATAAATTTGTCAGCATCGACGGGATCGTTCGCCGTGTGACCGAGGTCCGTCCAAGGCTCGTTATCGGAGCGTTTCGCTGTGCAAACGGCCATATCACCTACAAAAGGCAGGAGTACGGGTCATACTCCGAGCCGGATATGTGCGGACATGCCGAATGTACGCTGAAAAAACTCGAGCTCATCCAGAGCAAATCGACATTTATCGATTCTCAGAAGAACCGTGTTCAGGAAACACCTGAAGGTCTTCGCGGCGGCGAACAGCCGCAAAACATCGACATCGATATGATCGACGATCTCTGCGGCAAGGTCTCTCCAGGTGACCGCGTCATCATGAACGGGATCCTTAGAAGTGTTCAGCGGGTCGTTGGCGGTCAGAAGAGTACGGTGTTCGATCTCTATGTCGAGTGCAATTCTGCCGAGGTCTCCATCAAAGAGTTCGAGGAGGTCAACATCACCGAAGAGGATGAGATCGCTATCAAAGAGATGGCCGCAGATCCCGGTGTCTACGGAAAGATCGCCCGATCGATCGCCCCGACCATTTACGGAAACACCGAGGTCAAAGAAGCAATCGCTCTCCAGTTGTTCGGCGGCATTCCAAAAGAGATGCCTGACGGGACCTCACTTCGCGGGGATATCCATATCCTTCTCGTGGGTGACCCGGGTATTGCAAAATCCCAGCTCCTTCGTTACGTCATCAAACTCGCACCCCGCGGTATATACACCTCGGGAAAATCCGCCTCCTCAGCCGGTCTGACGGCGGCAGCAGTCAAAGATGATATGGGAGACGGCAGGTGGACACTCGAAGCCGGTGCCCTCGTTCTCGCGGACAAAGGTATCGCCGCGGTCGATGAAATGGATAAGATGCAAAAGGATGACCGCTCCTCGCTTCATGAAGCGATGGAACAGCAGACCGTTTCGATCGCAAAAGCCGGTATCAATGCGACACTGAGGACCCGGTGTTCTCTGCTTGGAGCAGCGAACCCGAAGCTTGGTCGGTTCGATGAGTATGCAAACATCTCCGAACAGATCAATATGCCTCCATCTCTTCTCTCTCGTTTCGATCTGATCTTTATCATGAAAGATCAGCCGGATGCGGTGAGAGATCTAAACATCGCACGTCATATCATAAAGGCCCACGCGGCCGGTGAAAAATTGATGCGGCACAAGAAGTACCCGATCCCGGGAGCGGATGAGGAATACTTCAAGCGCGAACTCGCTCCGGTCACACCTGAGATCGATCCATCGATGCTTCGAAAATATCTGGCATATTCCAAACGTAACTGCTTCCCACTCCTAAAAGAGGAGGCAAAGGAGGTACTCGTTCAGTACTATCAGAGTCTGAGAAGTGTCGCCTACGAAAATTCTGACAAACCTGTTCCTATCACCGCTCGACAGCTGGAAGCCCTTGTTCGTCTCGCAGAGGCGAGCGCACGTGTCCGGCTTGCCGATGATGTGGAGCAGGAGGATGCCGAGCGTGTGGTCAAGATCGTGGACGCCTGTCTCAGACAGGTGGCATATGATGCGAAGACCGGATCTCTTGATATTGACAAGATCACCACCGGAACATCCCGTTCAGGTCGTGCGATCCGCCGTGAACTCAAAGAGACGATCGAGACGCTGATCCTCGCAAGCGAAGACAATGTAGCCAAGGTCGAGCAGATCTTGGAGACGATGGAAAACAAGTATCATTATAAGAGGGATGAGGTGGAAAACATCCTTGAAAGAATGAGGATGGATGGAGAGGTGTTCCAGCCAAGAAACGGCCTCATCAAGTTCACCGCACCCATGAGGTAAAATAAATGGCAACAGATAGAGAAAACGCCGTGTTCGAAGCGGCGATAAAACTCGGGGCGCTCTACCACCAGTTTGTGGGAACGCCCATCTCACGTTCGAGCGCAGAGATCGTAGAAGCCGCCATCGAAAGTGCGGTATCCCTTCAACCGTATGTAACGGATATCTCTGTTCGTCTGGACAGAGCACTGATGAGTGAGAACTCGTTTGGCTACTCGGAACTTTCCGGCGCGATGTACGATGTCATTATCGGCACAAAGTACGGCGAGGCAACGTGCCGCGCTACGCTGAAGTTCGAAAACGGCTATCCCCTGATGAAGATCATCGAGTGATGGCTGATTTTCCGATCCTAGATGATCATTTCCATATCAACCGGCTCACAGGGGTCGGGCCTTCGGTCGTCAAAGAATTCATGCGGTCCGGCGGGACGCACATCGTTCTTGTGTCCCTCCCCTCCTGGTCTTGCGGTGTCACGCCAAGCACGCCTGCTGATTACCGACAGGTTTTCGACGAACTTCTCACGGTCTCCGGAATGGTCCGGGAGTTTGGATGTGTCTGCTATCCGGTCGCCGGGGTCCACCCAGCTGAGATCGGGCGGCTGACCGAACGACTCGGTCTTTTGGCCGCCGAGGAGCTGATGTGCGGAGCGTTGGATATCGCTGCAGAATATGTACGCGAAGGAACGTGTATCGGTCTGAAGTCCGGCAGACCGCATTATCCGGTGACCCCGGACGTGTGGGATGCATCGAACCGCATTCTTGCACGGGCACTTACACTTTCGGGCGAGCTTGGCTGCTCTCTGCAGATCCATGCCGAGTCCGGGCCATGTGAAGATGTTCCGGCTCTTGCAAGATCCTGTGGGATGGATCCCTCGCGGGTGGTAAAACATTTTGCGACCTGCAAGACCCCGCTTCACCCTTCGGTGACGGTCCGTGAACCGTTTCTGGATCAGTGGTTTGCAGAGAAACGGGAATTCACTCTCGAAAGTGATTATATGGATGATCTTTCAAGACCGGGCGCCGTTAATGGGCCAAGATCCGTCCCACGCAGAATGCAGAGAATGCTTCAGGAAGGGACAGTGACTTCTGAGGATATGTGGCGCGTCCATTCTGCGGTACCGAAGCGAGTGTATGGGGTCGATTTTAATGTTTGATGGTTTTTCAGATCAAAATAGATTATTTCTTTCGTTTTTGCCATACCTGTTATATTAATTAATAATAAATCGTGATTTGTCCCTCAAAGAATAGTATTAAATATTCTTAGGGTGTATTATCAGATTGGAGATACAATGTTTGGCATCTGCTCTTGTAGTAATGCCTAAACGGTTTATGCCCGGAGAAATACCGGGCGATCAAAAGCAATGGTGCCCCTTCATGTGTTATTTGACTATGATACCTTCGCCCGAAGACCAAGGCGACAAATTCAAAAATCTATAACTGAAGGATATAAACATAATGGGCTACCCTAAACCAACTGGGAGGAGGGTAACACCCAATCTCCACTTTATGTATACTTTTTTGATGAAAATACCTGGCTTTTATATACTGTTACAAATTGTAACACTGATTTTTTACTTTGTTACAAATTGTAACAGTGTTTTTTCATTTTGTTACAGATTGTAACAATTAAATTTTGATCTGTTACAATCTGTTACTTATATATCATTGAGCGTCTGAATAACATATTATATGGCAACCAAAGTCGTACGCATCTCTGAGGACGCTATCGAAATAACCGAAAAATATGCCAGAGACATCAGTGAAGCGATCCGAATGATGCACAAACTCATTGAGGAGAAAAACACCCCGGAGATCGATATGAAAGCTCTGGAAAAAACGATACGAAGCTGCATAGCCGAAGAGTTTGAAAGTCTCCAGAGAGGATACTGAATGCAGCTTGCCGGCTGGATGGAGGAGAATAGTCGGCTGCTCGAGCGTGCCGAGATCGAGACCTTTGACATCGCCCGGTTCTCGAAATGCGGCGGCGAGTTCATCCTTGAAACGGAGGATACATGCATCCGTGACAAATATCACATCATGCCCGGATCCGCGAAAGGAAAGAGGCTCATCACTGCCGACCCTTGTGTCCATGATATGCCCCTTGATGAGGCGATACAGACGGCCGTCCATCTTCGTGCCGCCAAAGGATCGGTCGCCACACTTTCAGGCGGTGTTGACTCGTCCCTCGTCGCCGTACTCGCCGGCCTACCTTGTATCACTGTCGGGGTCCCGGGATCACAGGACCTTGTTGCTGCCGAGAAAACAGCTGAGATCATGGGGCTTTCACTTACAATAAAAGAGATCGAAGCAGATGAAATTAGACCTGCCCTTGATATCGTTTTGAAACTCATACCCCGGATCACACCCCTCGACGTGGAGATCGGCATCACCGGATACTTCATCGCAGAGCTTGCAAAAAAATGTGGAGCGACACGTATCCTGACGGGTCAGGCGGCCGATGAACTTTTTGGAGGGTATGCAAGATACGGCAGATCTCTTGATCTGCGTGCAGATCTTGCGGCCGACTTCACCGGGCTTGCTCTGCAAAGAGAGAGAGACTCCGCCGTTGCTTCATATTTTGGCGTCTGGTACTCTCTTCCGTTCATGGATGAACGGGTCGTTCGATCGTCCCGGATGTTCGCCCAGGGGGAGCTCGTCAGCGGGGATCTGCGAAAGATCGCCCTTCGAAGGGTGGCGGCCGCCCATCTCCCAGACGAGATCGCATGGAAACCAAAAAAGGCTATGCAGTATGGAAGTGGCGTCTCCTCCCTTCTTGCAAAGATCGCAAAGACCGAAGGATGCAAGGGATGCGGCGAGCTGATCCAAAAAATCGCTTCGGGTAAAATATAAGAATCCCCACCTCTATATTTTAAGATATGGTAGATATATTCGAAGTTGTGCCCGGAGGCCTTCTCGTAATAATCGGGATCATTATTTTTTGCATGATCCTTATCTTCGGGATCGCAAAACTGGAACGGAGGTTGAAAAAACAGCAACCCGCGAAAAATAATAACAGCGGAGCGAGTCGTGGTGCCCTGTCAGAAGAAGAGATGGATGGGGGATTCGTTGTCGGGCAGGTGTATCAGATGGAAGACGGGACCCTCGCAAAATATGCCGGCAGCGGACAGTTCAATAAAATAAAACAGAAATGAACCTTACTTTTTTTCAGACGTCGTATTCTTGATGGTTCCACTGGTACACAGTTCGACGACGATCCTATCCTTGAAGGTTCCGATCACCGAGAGATTATATCCACCAGGACCTAGACCAGGAGGAATTGTAAAGAAGATCACGGTCCCAGGAGCGTAGTATTTCGGGAGCGCGACCGGCTCTGCCTCAATTCCGTTCAAATATACCTGCAGCAAAACAAGATCGGTAACATCTTTGCCGTTCATAATCTCCAGTTCCAACACATCTCCCCCCACGGGAGCTATGGTAAATCCAACGGCTTTAAAGATAATTCCTGCGTTTCCATACGTACTTACGGCAAATATACCTACAATAAGTGCCAGTGTTATCGTTATGGCAACAATTAACGCTAACCCTATCAGTGTGGAGGCGGGGAGCGTTTTATTCGAAAAATACTCCCAGAAAAAATCTAGGAAGGTAGCCACTATCTCGAAATATGCTCTTACGAGGGATAAACATTCCTTAACAGATACATTCGATCACGAAAAATTTACACACCTCGAAACATTCCGTTCCCCTTATCACGGAAAAAAACCTACAAGTAGATATGAACTGTATCGTCACCGGAGGGGCGGGATTCATCGGCTCGCATTTGGTGGATCTCCTCGTCGCACACAATCATCATGTAACCGTGATCGACTCGATGGTAGCAGGAAGAATGGCCAATATCGAGGATGACCTTGCACAGATAACCTTTGTTCAGGCTGATCTGCTTAAAGATGGCTGGCAGAAGAACTTCGCCGGAATTGATAGGGTATATCACATAGCAGCTGATCCGGATGTTCGCGGATCCGCACGAAAATCCTTTGAGGTCTATGATAACAATGTTACAGCCACCGTTCGCGTACTTGAAGCGATGAAAGAACACGGTGTGAAGGAGATCGTGTTCACCTCAACCTCGACCGTCTACGGCGAAGCATCCGTGATCCCGACCCCGGAGACATACTCACCAATGATCCCCATTTCGGTCTATGGAGCAAGCAAGCTCGCCTGCGAGGCGATGATCTCGTCTTATGCCGCAACTTACGGCTGGAAGGCCTGGGTCTACCGATTCGCAAACATCGTTGGACCACGCAGTACCCATGGGATCATTTACGATTTCGTGCAAAAACTCAGAGCGGATCCAAAGGAGCTGGAGATCCTCGGCGACGGTCGGCAGAGCAAATCCTATCTCGCGGTAGAAAACTGTGTGAAGGCAATGATCTTTGCACCCGAAGTCTCGCATGACACCTTCAACTTTTTCAACATAGGTTCAGAGGACTGGATCAATGTAAAAAGGATAGCCGAGCTGATCGTTGAGGAGATGGAGCTTAAGGATGTTAAGTTCAACTTCACCGGCGGCGACAGAGGATGGGTCGGCGACGTCCCCCTTATGAGACTTGGTGTCGATAAACTCCGAGCACTTGGCTGGGACCCAGAGATCACGTCTGAGGAAAGCGTCAGACGTGCGATCCGAGCGACCATCGCAGAGTGAAAATCACTCAGCCTTTTTTTCCGACCGTTTTTTCATATACTGCAGACCGGCAAGGATCCCCACGCCGATCAAAAAGAACAGGATACTAAACGTTTCTAAACTCATCGGAGGTCTTGGCACATCAAGCGTGGTCGCGCCGAGAACGATGGCATACAGTGAACCGATCAGAAGCCCGACGCTCAGATAGATCGTCTGCGAACGGAATTTTTCCAGGCAATGTCTAAGCAGTTTCGCGATAAAAACGAGTCCGGTGATCATCCCAAGACCAAACACGATCAACATCGGCACATACTCAAATTGGAGATGAACGACAGCACTTACCGCAGAGATAAGCGGTACATACAGCCCCATGATCAAAAGCATCGTCGATCCTGAGATCCCTGGAAGTACCATCACAGAAATAGCAAAGACCGCGGCAATGAATAAAAAAAGTCCAAGCTCGAATGAGACCTGCGTCAGATCCACCGAACTCTCGCGGTTTACTGGATTGAAGTACATAAGAAGGGGTACGGCTGCCATGCCGATCACAGTGAAGATACTGTGAAGATAATGACTCTTCAGGGCCGCCTTCTCCTCCATCACGACGATCGGGACAGCACAAACTGTCAGACCGATGAAAAGGGAACTTATTTCATAAATATAGGTATCAAAAAGATTTGCGAGGATCACGGCGCAGATAAGAAACGCTACGGCCCAGCCAATAGCGAGTTTGAACAGAAACGGGAACGCAGCCTTTCGCTCTGCCATGGTCCCAGTGAGGAGATCGTCCACCGAGGAGATGAACTTATCATAAAACCCAAGTAAAAATGCGATCGTCCCCCCAGATACTCCGGGTACGCTATCGGCGATCGCCATGCACGCTCCTTTTATTATATCCATACTTTCCTTATTAGTTAGGCTCGCCTTCACTAATTAGCGTTCTTGCTTTAGGTATCCCAACCATGCAATTTATTCAGATAACGACCAGATATATAACAGAGATTTCCATGAAATATATTCTTATTCTGGCTGACGGAGCAGCAGATGAGCCTCTTGAAGAGCTTGGCGGAAAAACCCCGCTCGAAGTGGCAAATAAACCCAATATGGATCGTATCGCCCGTGAAGGCAGATGCGGGATGTTAAAGACCGTGGATGATTCGCTCACTCCCGGTTCAGATGTCGCCAATATGTCGATCCTCGGCTATGACCCGATGAAATATTATACCGGCCGCGGCGCTATCGAGGCACTGAGTATGGGGATCCCGTTTAAGGAAGGGGACCTTGCCTACCGCTGTAATCTTGTCACGATCGAGAACGGCAGGATGAAGGATTTTGCAGCCGGCCACATCACAAGCGCTGAGGGAGCTGAGCTTTTCGCTGCTCTCAAAGAGAAGATCCCTGAGGCAGGCTGGTACTCCGGCATCTCCTACAGAAATGTGATGATGCTTCCAAACGGCAAAGGTTCAGAGACGAGCCCGCCCCATGATATCGTCGGCGAGTCGATCAATGATCACCTCCCGAAAGGAGAGGACGCCGAGCGTTTGATGAACTTTATCGTCAGAGCAGCTGATGTGTTCGAGAACCATCCGGTGAACAAAAAGCGTATCGCTGCAGGTAAAAGCCCGGCGACGACCATCTGGCCGTGGAGCGGAGGGCCAAAGTCTTCGATGCCGGCATTCTGCGATAAGTATCACAAGAAGGGAGCAGTCATCTCAGGTGTGGATCTGCTGTTCGGTCTTGCAAAATGCGCCGGTATGGATGTTGTCAAGGTCCCTGGAGCGACCGGATATCTCGACACGAACTTCCTTGGAAAAGCCAAAGCGGCTGTTGATACGATCAACGCTGGCGCGGATTTTGTGTACATGCATGTCGAGGCAACGGACGAGGCGGGACATCTTGGCAGTCTTAAAGAGAAGATCCGGGCGATCGAAAACCTGGATCAGGCGATCGGCTATATTCTCGACAACTTCGACGGCTGCATCATGCTGATGCCCGACCACCCGACCCCGGTCGCAAAAAAGACCCACACCAATGATCCGGTCCCGTTCGCGATCCGCGGTCTTGACAAGCCAGACGGCGTGTTGGTGTACACAGAAAAAGATGTGCAGGAGAAGGGTTCCTACGGCCTTATCAACGCAGTTGATCTTCTGGACATTGTGTTTAAAGAGTAAACGAATGCGGGAGAAGATCACAGATTTCATTGTAGAGTATGTAAAAGATGCCTCCCATCTGCGTGAACCTCTTGTCGGGTTTGCGGACTGCAGTTCCCCGATGATCCCGGAGCTGCAGAGGGTCGTGATGCCCGGGCATCTGATGCCTGAAGATATCCTTGCGGATCCAAAGATCATCATATCCTATTTTTTACCGTTTCATAAGGAGGTCGCCCTCTCGAATGTTTCCGGGAGATACGCCTCGAAGCGCTGGGTCGACTGTTACATCGAGACGAATCGGCTGATCGCCTCCCTGAATGCTGCACTGATCGATCATCTGGAGGCTCAGGGATTTCGGGCAGCATTTGCAGAAAATGCCGTTCATCTGGATAAAGAGATGCTGATGAGCTGCTGGTCACAGCGGCATATCGCCGAGATCGCCGGTCTTGGGCGATTCGGGCTGAACAATCTTTTGATCACCCGTGCCGGTTCCTGCGGGCGGTTCGGTTCAGTGGTCACTGATCTTTCCGTTCAGCCGGATATGCCGGAGACAAAGGAGCGGTGTCTGTATAAATTATCGGGCATGTGCATGAGGTGTGTGGAAAACTGTCCTACCGGGGCACTAAGTGAGGATGGATTTGATCGGCGGGTCTGCTTTTCACTTTGTCAGGAGAACGAGAAGATATACGGAGCAAATGTCTGCGGGAAATGCGCCGTGGATATCCCGTGCGGTTTTCTCTGAATCGGATTTAGACGGCTCTGCGGCGAGTTTAATACTGCACGGGGTATGACCGGTTCCATCTGTTCAAAGCTGGCGGGATTCTTTGGATAGTATAAATCATCACACGAAATTCACGAAAACGTCCACAAAAACACGAAAAAGGAATAATTCGGTCAAGTGTTGCCCTCTGTCGTACACTCCCCCGTCCCCCACACGAAATTTGCGAAAATCAACGAAATACACGAAAAGGGGAACAGGGGCGGAGGAATTCGGTCACGAGTGAAAACAACGTGAACGAGAATCATATCCTTTATGGTTGAACGTTTAGATCGCTCACACATCCCGGAAATTAGGATTATAATATTTGGTTACTCAATTTTGTGAATAAATCTGAAAACATATCTATCTAGACATAATCACTGAAGTTTTGATCCTCAGGGAGTAATTTATGAATGAGATATAATGGATATTGTTCTTTTGATGGTTTCCATCCATCCGATTTAGATTCACCGTTAATTGTTTTCATGAATAGATCGGTATAACAGTTTTCTAAATCATTTGATAAAATAAAAACATTGCCGTTCTGTAACTTTTTAATATATGTTTCAACTTTAGAATGTAATATTTCGTTTTTTATGTCAGAAATACGGTTAATTTTAGGTTTATTACCAATCAAATCTTTCGAAGTTGTTTTTACCTACAATTGCATTTTTTCCTTTGTTAAATTCAACATTCAGATATTCTATTGAACGATAATTTCTAATTATTACCCTAGAAAGATACATGATATTAATATTGAAGACATCTTCCATATAATATAGATCGAACTTACGCAGTTTCAGTATGTCTCCAATTCGGTAAGAGTATGGCTGGATGTGTCCGCCCTCATCCCAATTATTTTCATCTTAGCTTTGATCGATCTCCCTATCCTTCCGCCCCTGTTCCCCTTTTCGTGTATTTCGTTGATTTTCGCAAATTTCGTGTGGGGGACGGGGAGGGTACGACAGAGGGCAACACTTGACCGAATTATTCCTTTTTCGTGTTTTCGTTTTTCTTTCGTGCATTTCGTGTGATGATTTATACTATCCAAAGAATCTTACTCAAATCGTAGGTGCATCCCAGAGATTAGGATATTTGCTCCGCTGAGACCGCTAGTTGCAAGCCTATTGGCTTGCTCGCAAGTTTCCTTCGAAAACTTTCTTGGCTGAGGCAACCCTTACGGGGTAACCCGCCTCAGCTAAGGTTGTCTGCTTCGCATGCAACCCACCCCTACGGGGCAGCCCGCCCCATACACGAAATCGAAGTACACCTTCGCAAAAGAAAGAAGACCTTTTCCTGAATGCAAAACCTAGGGATATCTAACACAAATAAAATCTAAAAAAAGGGGAAAAAATTTCAGTTCTTCTTTTCAGTGAACTCTTCGTGATGAGCATCCTGATATCTTTTCATCTCAAGATCACGGAGTTCCACTCTGCGGACCTTTCCTGAGATGGTTTTTGGCAGCTCGTCCACGAACTCGATCGACCGCGGATACTTATAGGGTGCGGTCGTCGTTTTGACATGGTTCTGCATCTCTTTGATCAGAGCGTCGGATTTTTTATATCCATCCTTCAAAACAACGAACGCCTTGATGGTCACGCCGCGGATCGGATCTGGCTTGCCGACGACCGCCGATTCTTTCACTGCCGGGTGCTCGATGAGAGCAGACTCGACCTCTGCTGGAGATACGCGGTATCCTGAGGACTTGATCATATCATCGTCGCGTCCCATGAACCAGAAGTACCCATCCTCATCAACGGATGCTTTGTCTCCGGTGTAATACCATCCATCGACGAACACCTTGGCAGTTGATTCCGGATCATCCAGATACTCGGTGAAAAGACCGACCGGTGACGGGTCGCTTGTGCGGATCGCTATCCTGCCTTCGACTCCCGGAGGAACCGGAGTACCTGCATCGTCGTGAAGTTCGACTTTCCAGCCGGGAGCCGGTTTGCCGATCGAACCGGGTCTGACCTCCATACAGGGGAAGGTCGCTATTACTGCTACCGTTTCCGTCTGGCCATATGCCTCGTAGATCTTTTTGTTGGTCCCTTCTTCCCATACACGGTTGACTTCTGGGTTCAGCGTCTCACCAGCCGAAAGGCAGTGACGCAGTTCCGAGAAGTCGAAGGTTTCCAGATCTGCAAGGATGAGCATGCGGTAGATCGTCGGCGGGGCACAGAATGTGGTGATCTCATACTTTTCGATCAGCGGGAGGAGCTCGGTTGCATTGAATTTTCCGCGGTAGTCGTAGACAAAGACACATGCGCCCTGCATCCACGGACCGTAGAACTTACCCCAAGAGGATTTTCCCCAGCCAGTATCTGCAACGGTGAAGTGAAGATCGTTTTCTGTAAGATCATACCAGAACCTGCCGGTCACGATATGGCCGAGCGGATAGGCATGAGTGTGCAGGACCATCTTCGGGTCGGCTGTTGTTCCCGACGAGAAGAAGATGAGCATCGGATCGGTCGCTTTGGTTCGAACACTTCTTACGATCGAGCTGAGTTTCGTGGAGGCACGGGCAGGGTGAATCAGTTCCTTCTGATAGTTTATCCATCCGGGAACGTCACCGTCGATCAGGAACTTGACCTCGAGTGTCGGGCAGTCTTTACCTAACTCTTCAAGTTTCCAGACATTTTCGGTGTTCGTCACGATCATCTTGAATTTGCCCTGGTTTATTCGGTATTTTAGATCCTGCGGGGTCAAAATGACTGGAGATGGGCAGAGAACCGCTCCTATTTTTATTGCAGCGAGAGCAAATGTCCACCATTCGGGGACACGCGGCAGAAGGATCATGACTCTGTCACCTTTGCCGATCTGCTGTTTGAACATCATGTTCGCGATCTGGTTGGACAGATTCATCATTTGCCGGAAGGTGTAGTATTTTTCTTTTCCTTCCTGGTTTGTCCAGATCATGGCGAGTTTGTTTCGATCTTTTTTCGCCCATGCATCAACAACGTCGAACCCGAAGTTGTAATACTCTGGCACGGCGATGGAAAACGTGGAGTAGGTTTCCTCGTAATCCATCATGTTGTGGGGCACAAATCCCTCGGATCTATGCTCGCGCTCGGTCAAACGCGTTGGGCGTCCGGCTTTGTGTGCCGTTTCGGTCATGGATAATTATTTGCTTTTTCTTATGATAAATATAGAGGTGATTTTTTCATCAAAGAAGAAGGGGAAAATCAGTATTTTTTATAATATGTCTGGTGTTGCTGCCAGCCCGGGTTCATCGTTCTCCGTCCCGGGACATATTCCCATGAATATTTTATTGCGCCGGTAACGAACTTTTTTGCTTCGAGGACGGCTTCTCTAACTGGATAACCAAGCGCGATGTAGGCGGCGATCGCTGAAGCATAACAGCAACCCGATCCGTGCACATCGGTAAAAGGCGCAACCTCTCCTTGGACAAGGAGCGTGCCCGATTTATCGGCAAACACGTCGGTGCCGAGTCGGAACATAGCATGTCCACCTTTTATCACCGCGGTCTCTGCTCCGTGGTCGATGAACCAGTATGCCGCCTGTTCCATTGATTCGGGATCTATGATCTTGATCCCGGAGATAACAGCGGCCTCGGGGATGTTTGGCGTGATCACGGTGGTCATTGGAAGAAGATCGGCAACGAGCCGTTCCTGACCCGCCTGATCAAGAAGCCGGTACTCTTTTGTTGCGAGAAGAACTGGATCGACAACGAGGTTTCGTCCTTTTGGAATGGTCGCGGCAACGATCTCAACCGTTTCAGCATTCTTCAGCATGCCGGTCTTATAGCAGCCTATTCCAAAATCCTCTTCAAGTGCTTCGATCTGTTTTTTGATGAACTGTGCCGGGATACTTGCCGAGTCAAGAACATGCGTGGCGTTTTGTGCGGTAAGAGCAGCGATCACCGTCATACCCCATACACCGCACGCCGCCATGGTTTTCAGGTCGACCTGGATCCCTGCCCCGGCTGAAGGATCGGAGCCGGCTATCGTAACGGCGAATGCCGAGTTATGTTCGATGGAACTCATATCTGATATATTAGCACGCCCGCTCTCTAAATACTTCGTCGGGGTTTGACCTTATGTCTTTATAGTCTGTCCCTTCACATCTAGTTTGTATGGACTTGGAAGGTTTCGTTCGACGAACCATGCATAAAAATATTCCTGAAGAGAGAATCGAAAAACTGCTTCAGGAACGCATTCTGGATATGAAGAATATCGATGACGGGTTTGCATTGGACCTTGCACGGGCAGTTATCGAAGAGGTCAAGGTCACGAGCGGGCTGAAGGGTGATTTTTTTGAGTATGAACATGCCGGCGTCACGATGGGTGAGTTTGGTGTCGGATCCCGAGGCTCGGGGGATTTCTATGCACACAGAAAGATCGCTCACGTGATCGGGAAGACCTCGGCAAAGGTAGGGGTGGATCAGATGGACGACGGCGGGGTCGTCGAGGCAAACGGTCAGTATATCATAACAACGGTCGACGGGATGCACTCGCGGCTTTCGGATTTCCCTTTCCTTGCAGGGTTCCATGCGACGCGGGCGACTCTTCGCGATGTCTATGTGATGGGAGCCCGACCTGTTGGGCTGATCTCGGATGTGCACATCGCGGATGATGGGGATGTGGCAAAGCTGTTTGATTATACGGCAGGTATCACGACCGTCTCGGACGCGTTGGGCGTTCCGCTTATCGCCGGATCGACTCTTCGTATCGGCGGGGACATGGTCCTTGGCGACCGGATGACGGGGTGCGTGGGTGTTGTCGGCGTGGCAAAGCACGTGACCGCCCGACGTTCCTCGGTCCCCGGCGATGTTCTTTTGATGACGGAGGGGGCAGGCGGAGGAACAATTGCGACGACTGCGCTTTATTCTGGTAATTCTGATGTTGTTGAGGAGACGATCAATCTGCATTTCCTGAAGGCGTGTGATGTTTTGATCAACTCTGAGGTTTTCCTGCACATCCATGCCATGACGGATATCACGAACGGCGGTCTTCGCGGCGATGTGTTTGAGATTGCAGAAACGGCTTGTGCTACGGTGGTTGTCGAGGATGCGCCGCTTCGTGGTCTGATCGCGCCAAAAGTTTTGGCTTTGCTGGACAAGCTGGGTATCGATTATCTGGGTGTGAGTCTGGATGCTTTGCTGGTGATCGCTCCGCCTGAGTTTGCTGATGAGATCATTCGTGTGGTCGGGAGTGCGGGTGTGCGGATGGAGAGGATCGGGTTTGTTCGTGACGGACCAGGGGTCTCACGTCTGATCAAGAACGGTGTCGAGGGGGAGTTTTTGCCGAAGTTCCGTGAGGCGCCGTATACGCCGCTGAAGAAGGTCGTGGATCGTCCGGGCAGGGATTTTGATGAGATGAAGAAAGGGATCGATCGAGCGGCGGACGCGGCAAGGGAGAAGAAGGAGCGGGTGCTGAAGAAATTGGTTTAGCGGGCTGGACGCTGAAAGCGAGGGTCGTAGACCCGAGTCGGAGAGCAAATCTCTGATTTGCGATCAAGCGAGGGTCGTAAAATCAGCTCATTTTTTCACGATAAAAAAACAGTGTTTGTGGGGTGAAAATCTCCAACTCTCCACTCGCAAATAGGTGTTTCGATTCCATTTTGGTGTGTTTTGTATCAGTTTTGAGTGATTTTGTTTGGTGAATATTGGTGGTTGATTTTAAAATACGCTGTTTCCTGCCGATTTGCGTGTGTGAAATGATCGGAGTA
>DALTVX010000032.1 GCA_029987395.1 Methanocorpusculum sp.
CAGTCCAGGTTCACGCGGCTACATCATCCCGGTCCTGGACCATCCGGAAAGATGCACAAACTGCCGTTTGCAAAAGCTCTACGGCAGGCAGCTTTGCGGAATGTGTCAGATGATATGCCCGGACCAGGCAATATCCTGGGTCGATGAAAAACCATTCGAGCCTCAGAAAGTGGTGATTGAATATTGAAAGATAAAATCGATTTCCTGAACGGTAATGTTGCCTGTGCTGAAGGAGCATTGGCCGCCGGATGCAGATTTTTTGCCGGCTACCCAATAACGCCTTCCACCGAGATCGCCGAGCGAATGGCAGTTCGTCTGCCAAAAATGAGCGGGACCTTCATCCAGATGGAGGATGAGATCGCAAGCGTCGCCGCCATTATCGGCGGATCCTGGGCCGGCGCTCGAACGATGACTGCGACCTCAGGACCGGGTTTTTCTCTGATGATGGAAAATATCGGATATGCTGCCTTCACAGAAACACCGATCGTGATCGTAAACGTCCAGCGTGGAGGCCCATCCACCGGCCAGCCAACGATGGCAGCACAGGGCGATATGCTCCAGTGCAGATATGGTTCGCACGGTGACTACAATGTGATCGCTCTTTGTCCATCCTCCGTCCAGGAGATGTACGATCTGACCATCAAAGCGTTCAATCTTGCCGACCGGTTTCGAACACCGGTGTTCCTGATGACCGATGAGACCATCGGACATATGCGTGAAAAGATCACCCTTCACCATGATTTCGAGATCATCCCCCGCCGTGAACTAAAAGAGGGAGAACTGCCCTGTGCACCTGATGAAAACGGTGTTCCCGGATTTGCCACCTTTGGCATGGGTCACAACGTCCACATCACCGGACTGACGCATAATGAAAAGGGATACCCCTCGACCGACTCCGCTGAGCTCCATGAAAAACTGGTCCGCCGCCAGGTCAATAAGATCGACGACTTCAGAAATGAAATGACCGACGTTGACATCATCAACCCGGACGCAGAGCTGGTTTTCATTTCGTACGGGGCACCGACCCGAACTGTTCGCCAGCTTCTCCACGATGTTCCTGATACCTACGGTCATCTGAATCTGCGTATCGTCTGGCCATTCCCCGATGAATCTCTGCTTGCATTTAAAAACGTGAAAGCATTCATCATTCCTGAGATGAATCTTGGACAGATGGCAAAAGAGGTCCGTCAATACACCAATGTGCCGATCGTGACCGTGCCCAAACTTGGCGGCGCCCTCCATACCCCTGCCGAGCTGCAAAAGGCGGCCGAGATCGCAAAAACCGTGAAAAAACCAGTCACCGAGGTCTGCTTATGAATCTGGAAGATTGGTATCGCCAGGACCGGCTCCCCCACATTTACTGTGCGGGATGCGGAAACGGAACGATCCTTAACTGTACTCTTCGAGCTGTTGAGGAGCTCAACTACACACAGGAGGAGACGACCTTCGTATCAGGGATCGGGTGTTCTTCCCGTGCATCAGGATACACCTCATCCGATTCACTCCACACGACCCACGGCCGTGCACTTGCCTTTGCGACCGGGCTAAAACTCGTTAAGCCAGGCCAGCATGTCATCGTGTTCACCGGAGACGGGGACTGTTCTGCGATCGGAGGAAATCACTTCATCCATGCGTGCAGAAGAAACATCGACCTCACCGTGATCTGTATGAACAATAACATCTACGGCATGACCGGCGGTCAGGGAAGTCCCTGCACACCTATTGGGGCCATGAGCACAACGACCCCGTACGGCATGCAGGAGCAGCCGTTCGATCTCTGCAAACTTGCAGAGGCAGCAGGAGCAAATTATGTTGCCCGCTGGACCTCGTTCCATGTTAAGGAACTCACCGAGGCTATCCGTATTGGACTTGAGACGCCAGGATTTTCATTCCTTGAGGTGATGACCCAGTGCCCAACTTCGTACGGTAGCAAAAACAAAATGCGGCAGGTCACACAGATGATCGAGGCGTTTCGGGAAAATGCCGTGCTGAAAATAAAGGCAGACCGCGATGAGGCGGCAGGCAAATCGCTTTCTCCTGAAAAGTTTGTTGTCGGCCAGTTTGTCCGCAGAAATAATCCGCCGCTTGGCGTGGAGGCAACCAAATGAAATCCGAGATCAGATTTTCCGGTCTTGGAGGCCAGGGCATCATAACTGCCGCAGTAATTCTTGGAAGAGCGGCCGCATTGTATGCAAATAAATATGTTGTCCAGACACAGAGCTACGGCCCTGAGGCACGCGGGGGAGCTTCTGCTTCTGCGGTGATCATCTCAGACGAGCAGATCTATTTCCCAAAGGTAACGGATCCTGATGTATATGCGATCATGTCAGAGGAAGCATACGTAAAATACGGCTCAAATGTGAATAAAGACGCCATTATGCTCCTCGACCCCGGATATGTCACCAGCCGTCCGCTTTGCAAATACTACGAGGTCCCGGCGACCGTTGAGTCAAAGACCCAGCTTGGAAAAACGGTTTTTGCCAATGTGATCATGCTCGGAGGGCTTCTTGAAGCGACCGGCATCGTATCCTACGAAGCGCTTGAACACGCAGTTTTGGACAGCGTGCCCAAAGGCACAGAGGAAAATAATAAGCGGGCACTTGCAATAGGGCAGGAACTCGTCAGGAGTCAGATATGAAATTCCGCGAATATGAAGCAAAACAGATCTTTCGGGAAGCTGGGATCCCGGTCCCAAATAGCGTTTTGATCGTATCACCAACTGAAGCAAAGGCAGCTCTCCAGAAAGTTGCAGAGAAAGTCGTCCTTAAAGCTCAGGTCGATGTCGGCGGCAGAGGAAAAGCAGGCGGGATCCTTTTGGCAAACGCTGAAAATATCTCAGAGGTCGCTTATGATCTTTTTGGAAAGACCATCAAAGGACTCCCAGTCGAAAAAGTTCTGGTCGAGGAGGCTCTCGAGATCTCCCACGAATATTATCTGAGCATCACCATCGACCGGGCAAAAAAGATGCCGCTGATCCTTTTTTCCAGTGAAGGGGGTGTCGAGATCGAGGTACTCGCAAAGGAACGACCCGAGGCACTCAGCCGCGTGTATGTGGACCCTTCCTTTGTCACCCTCCCGGACTTCATCGTTCGTAACGTGATCGGCACATCTCCTAAAGAGATAGGCAAAATAGTTCGCGACCTGTTCGCTGTTTTCAAATCAAAGGATGCGATCCTCGCTGAGATCAATCCTCTGGTGATGACGCCAAAAGGTATCCTTGCAGCAGACGGCAAGATCATTATTGACGACAACTCTCTTGCACGACAGGGCATCTCCGAGAACAGAGACCTGACCGTTCGTGAGGCTGAAGCCGAGAAGCACGGCTTTTCGTATGTCGAGCTGGATGGAAATATCGGCGTGATCGGGAACGGAGCAGGTCTCACCATGGCGACGCTTGACATCATCTCCCATTATCAGGGAAAAGCAGCGAACTTTTTGGATGTCGGCGGCGGAGCCGCAGCGGAACGCGTTATGTATGCGGTCCGACTTGTTGCATCCATGCCGGCGGTAAAGGTGATCGTGGTGAATCTTCTCGGTGGTATCACCCGCTGTGACGAGGTCGCCAAAGGGATCATCGAAGCAAAAGTATCTCAGCCGGTGATCGTTCGAATCGCCGGTACAAATGAAGAGGAGGGCCGCCGTCTCCTCCAAGGAGGCGGATACGTCATGTTCGACACCATGGACACGGCAATTCAGGCAGCAGTGGAGGCAGGACAATGATCTATGCAGGAAAAAACACAGGCATCCTCGTTCAGGGAGCGACAGGATCTCAAGGAAAATTCCACATCGATCTGATGAACGCCTATGCAAAAGTGGTGGGCGGCACCGGAGTGATTGCCGGAATGACGCCCGGAAAAGCCGGACAGAATGTTTACGGCGTACCGATCTATAATTCCGTCATTGACGCAGTAGATGAGCATGAGATCGGAGCCACGGTCATTTTTGTTCCAGCAGGCGGCTGTGGTGACGCCATAATGGAGGCGGCGGATGCAAAGATCCCGACCATTGTGACCATCACCGAACATGTTCCGGTGCACGACATCATGCGGGCTGTTGCCTATGCAGGATCTCGCGGGAGCCGGGTCATTGGCCCAAACTGCCCGGGAATGCTTGTTCCGGGTGAGTGCAAACTCGGGATCATCCCGGCAAACCTCTGTCTGAAAGGGGATGTCGGCGTCATCTCACGAAGCGGGACCCTCACCTATCAGGTCATCTCTGAACTCACATCAGCCGGACTCGGCCAATCCGGTATCATCGGTATCGGCGGGGACTCGGTCATAGGTCAAACATTTTCAGAGGTCGTGGACGAGTTCCATGCAGATGGACGAACAAAGACCGTTGTTCTCATCGGCGAGGTCGGCGGCAGTCTGGAAATCGAAGGAGCACGGCATGCTCTTGACATCGGTCTGCCTCTCGTCTCCTATATCGCGGGCGTTTCGGCACCAAAAGAAAAACGCATGGGACATGCCGGAGCGATCGTGGAAGGAGGAGAAGGAGACGCCGCATCAAAGATCGAGCGTCTACGAGCCCTCGACATACCGGTCGCAACACGCCCCTCTGAAATACCTGGACTGATACGGAGGTTAGGATGAGAGAGAAAAACAGAAATCTTATGATAGCCGCAGATAACCTCGCTAAAACAGTGAACGCTTTAGCGATCATATCATTCCTGCCAAAAGATGAAGAGATCATCATCGATACCCCTACCGTGCACGTGGTCGATATCCAGCCAGAGATCCTGCGGGACCGTAGCATGGTCGCCCTCGTAGATTATTGTTCAAATCAGATCGTGGACGCGGTCCTTCAATATAAGATACTGACAAAGAGCGACAGCGGCACCGTGGTCGCTGCATTCCCGTATGCTATCCTCATTTATGATGTGGAAAGCAAAGAAAACTCATTTTCGGTCGGGAATTATGCGCATCTCGTCGATCCGGAAGCCCTGCATGCAGTTTTGATGCTCGCGATCGAACTCGCCCACGACGGCCGAGAAGGCAGATCGGTTGGCACTGCCTTCATCATAGGCGACATCGATGAACTGAAACGCTGGTCCCATCAGGGTGTCTTGAATCCATACGCAGGTCATCCAACAGAGGTCAGGGATGTGAAGATGCGGGAAAACTGGGAAAGTGTCAAAGAATTTGCTCAGCTTGACGGTGTTTTTATCCTTGATAAAGACGGGATCATCGAAGCTTCCGGCAGATATCTTGATGCCGACGGTCGTGATGCAAACCTTCAGAGCGGACTTGGAGGCAGGCATCTCGCCACTGCCGCGATCACCAAAGTAGCACCAGCGGTCGGTATCGTCGTCTCAGAATCGGGCGGCGTTATCCGCGTCTTTGTCGGCGGCAAATCGGTTGCACAGATACGCACAGATGTCAAACTCGTGCTTTGAACCGGCGCGACGGATCGAACCAAACATCCTTAGAGATGTCATATGACGATCTCTTTTATTTTTTTGTAATAGATATCAGCTAATTTTGTATAGTATCAAAATTCTTTAATTTGTAATACCAGTTTTTATATACTTAAACATCAGATTATTCTGAAGTGATTCAAAAATGAAGAGAAATATCAGTATCACGCACCTTTCTCAAACTCCAATGGAGAAGCAGAAGGTCGAACTGGTCGAGCGTAAATGCATAGGCCACCCCGATAGTATTGCCGACGGCGTCGCAGAAGCAATTTCCCGTGCACTCTGCAGAGAATACATGGAAGAGTGCGACGGCGCGGTCCTCCACCACAATACCGATCAGGGCGAGGTCGTTGCAGGCGAATCTGCACCGCAGTTTGGCGGCGGCAAGATCCTCAAACCGATCTACTTCCTTTTGACCGGAAGAGCGACCCGTCAGTTCGAGGGCAAAGTATTTGCAACCGACAGCATCGCTGTTCAGGCAGCAAGATCCTATCTGCGTGAAACGATCCCTACCTTCAACATGGAGTCTGACGTCATAGTCGACTGCCGCATGGGGACCGGCTCCACCGATCTTCGTGATGTTTTCCACACAAAGAAAGGTCACACCTCAGTTCCGCGTGCAAACGATACCTCTTTTGGTGTCGGCCACGCCCCATTCTCCCAGGTCGAACAGATCATTCTTGGACTTGACGAGCACATCGCCAAAGAGTTCCGCCCGAAAAACCCCATGGTCGGCTACGATTTGAAACTCATGGGACTTAGAGATATCAATACCATCACAATAACCGTTGCCTGTGCAATGGTCGACCGACACTGTGCCGGTATCGACGAATATGTCGAGATGAAAGAGAAGATGGCCGAGTCCTTCACTCAGATCGCAAAACAATACACCGACAGAAAAGTAAAGATCGAGATCAATACTGCAGATATCATCCGCAAAAAAGCGACCTCGATCTTCCTGACCGTCAACGGAACATCCGCTGAAATGGGCGACGATGGATCGGTCGGACGCGGCAACCGCTGCAACGGACTTATCACGCCAAACAGACCCATGTCCATGGAAGCAACATCCGGTAAAAACCCGATCAACCATATCGGTAAGATCTACAACCTACTCTCCACCGAGATCGCAAAAGAGGCCTGCCAAAAGGTCGATGGTATCGATGAGATGTATGTCAGACTTCTCTCCCAGATCGGTCACCCGATCGACTACCCCCACATCGCCAGTGTCCAGTGCATAACCAAACGCGGATACGGATTCAAGGACTTCGCACCAGAGGTCGAAGAGATAGTCAACAAACGTCTGGAAAACATCACCGATATCACCAGACTCGTCATCGACGGAAAATTAAAGACCTTCTAAATATGGTAAAAATACGTCTGGCGATCCCAAATAAAGGCCGTATAGCTGAGCCCATCAATGATCTGATGAACAAAGCAGGCATCCATATCAATATGACCGGGGCCCGTCAACTCATCGCAAAGACCATAGACCCGGAGATCGAGATCCTGTTCGTTCGACCGATCGATATCCCGGAATATGTAGCAAAAGGTGTTGCCGATGTCGGCATCACCGGCCTGGATATGGTCGCAGAACGCCGGTCCGATGTCGCATGTCCTCTTGATCTGAAGTTTGGATCAGCAAGACTCGTGATCGCCGTTCCAGAAGATTCACCGATCACCTCGGTGGAGATGATGAGCGGCACCAGAATCGCCACCGAGTTTCCAAACATCTGCAAAGATTACTTTGCAGAAAGATCCATTCCGGTCACGATCATCGAGGTCTCAGGAGCATGCGAAGCTGCCCCGCACCTTGGGATAGCCGACGCGATCGTTGATCTGACCTCGTCAGGAACCACGCTGGAGGTCAACAATCTCAGGATCCTCGGCGAGATACTCGCAAGCACCACCAACGTCATCGTCAACAAAAATTCCCTCATAGAAAAACGTGAAAAGATCGAAGAGATCCTTCTTGCTTTTGAAAGCGTGATCGCGGCAAAAAATCAGTGTTATCTGATGCTCAACGTCCAGCGGGAAAAGCTTGAGGAGATCAAAGCACTGATCCCCGGACTTGGAGGACCGACCATTATGGAGATCGCTGGATCCGGTTCTGTTGCTTTGCACGCAGTGGTGTCGACCAATAAAGTATATCAGCTGATCAATCTCCTGAAACGTGCCGGGGCTCGAGACATCCTTGTTCTCGATATCACCCGGATGGTGCGCTAAGATGGATATCTTCCCGGCGGTGGACGTACTGTCTGGAAACTGTGTCCAGCTTGTCGGAGGCGACCGTCTGACGGCAACCGTATACGGGACACCTCTGGACAATGCAAGCCGCTGGTTAGCCGAAGGAGCATCCAATCTCCATATCGTGAATCTGGACGGCGCATTTGCTGCGAGCAGCACGAATGTGGCAATGATCCGCGAGGTGGTCGAGATGACCGATGTCTTCACCCAAGTTGGTGGAGGTATCCGAAGTCTAGAGGATGCCCGCGGTTGGCTGAACTGCGGGGTCTCACGGATCATTCTGAGCACATTTGCAACGCAAGACCCTTCGGTCATCCAAACTCTCAGTAAAGAGTTTGGCAGTGAACGGATCATGGCAGGTGTGGATGCACGCCGGGGACAGATCGCTGTTTCCGGTTGGCAGGAGCTTGCCGGAGACTTCATCGGCTGGGCTGAAAAGTTCGAAGAACTCGGTGCCGGATCCCTTCTCTACACAAATGTGGATGTGGAAGGGAAGCAGGCCGGTATCGACAGTGCCCCGGTCCAAAAGCTTCTGGACGCAGTTAGCATCCCGATCATCGTTGCCGGAGGCGTTACGACGCCAGAGGATGTGTCCTGCTTGAAGCGGTTGGGTGCATCGGGTTGTGTTCTTGGATCTGCACTTTATAGTGGACGGATCACCCTCAAAGAAGCATTGGAGGCATCAGTATGAGATCAGTGGAAAAAACCAGACAGACAAAAGAAACCAACATCCGTGTCGTTTTCGATCCGGACACACATGCAAAAATCGAGATCAGCACAGGCATTCCGTTTATGGACCATATGCTCAACGCATTTGCCAGACATGGAGGCTTTGCTCTCACGATCGAGGCAAAGGGCGATCTTGAGGTGGACTGTCACCACACGATCGAGGACATCGGGATCGTTCTTGGGACAGCCATCAAAGAAGCCGTAGGCGATGGACGCGGCATGCGACGTTTTGCCCACGCGATCATTCCGATGGACGAATCACGGGCCACTGCGGCACTTGACATTTCCGGCAGAGGCTATCTCGTTATGGAAGGAACCTTCACAGGAATTTCCACCGCCGGCATCCCAAACGATCTGTTCGAGCACTTCCTCTACAGTCTTTGTATCAATGCAGGCATCACTGCCCATGTGATCTTTTCAGGCGTGAACGATCATCACAAATGTGAAGCGATCTTCAAGGCATTCGGGATCGCCCTAGGTGAAGCGCTGTATGTCCGCCCTGGTCATACCGCAGTTCCAAGCACCAAAGGAACACTCTAATACTTTTTTTAAAGAAAGATCTCTTTGAAGAGAATTGGGAAGTCTCAATAGAAACTCCCCGTATAAAAAACAAGTTGAGCTTGTTTATGTACGGATCTTTTTGAACCGCACACCATCACACAAAAATGAGTTTATTCTTTAGTGGCGAGGTCAATGTCCTCTGCCTTGATGGTCTTTCGACCTGCATGCTGTGCAAGTTCGAATGCCTGTTTTGCAATGGCTTCGATGTATGCTTCTGCTTTTGCTACTAACGCATCTGCTGCATCTTCGCCGACACGAACTGCGCCAGCTTTCTTAGCAAGTCTGACGACTGCTGCTTTTGGTAAGTCTGCCATAATTATTATCAAACAGAAAATGGTTAAAATAACATATATAACTATGCCATAAAAACGATGTTTTTAACATACTGAAGCTATTTAGAGACTCTTTTCCATTTTTCTTTTGCATCAGGGTCAGATTTCCGATTGAGACCTGATTTTAGGCACGATCCCGAAAAAAAGCTTGATTAACGGATATTTTTCCGCACAAGAGCCGCGGTCAGATTGAGCGCTGGGACGTATCCGAGGGATGCGCGCGAACTATCGATAAATATGCCTTCAATATTCGTAATGGGCGCACCATGCCCGATTCCGGCTCCAAGGAAGGTAAGTGTGCGAAAAATCAGGTTCCCGGATATGCCGTCGGGAGCAATTATGAGACCGCAGTCTTTCACCGCAGACTCGATCAAGATCTCCCCGTGAACGGCTCCGGTTTCTTCGGCAACTTGGATCGCATCACCTATAGATCTGTCAATGATCGGGTGGCGACCGATGTCCCCGATCCGCCCTCCGGAAAGGATGGCGGTCTTTTCTGGCAACCCAAAGGTCTTTGCAAGTTTTCGTCCGCGAACGACAAGATCCACCTTTTCTTCAACGGTCCATCCCTCATCAACACCGACCGGCGCGAGGAAAAAGCGTTCGCCGCGTACCGTTTCGAGAAGTGCAATGCGTTCCAAACGGGAGACACCGTATGCCTTCTTTAGATACCGGAGCGTTTCGTTTGCCGGAAGTGTTCCACGAACAGCTCCTTGTATCTTTCCTGCAATGAGATCATCGATGAGTGCGATCTCCGGATGATCCGAAACGACCGAGCCAACAAAGGCCGACTCTGAAAGCGGCGACTTAGAATAGCAGAGGATGCGGATATCCTCTGATGCGACCTGGTTTGCACTGGTCAAAACCTTTTCATCGTCACAACCGCACCCGATACCAAGCGTGATCATACCGTGGTTATATTGGTTATACCCTCAACACAGAAGTTGAAGAGTGTTGCAGTATCTTTTCCTTTCTGGAGAATGAGTTTGTGATCGTTGGTCACGGTCCCGATCACCTGAGCAGCCATATTGACTTTTCTAAACAGCTGACATACCGCTTCAACAGAAGACTGATTTGCGGTCACAATGAACCCCATGCCAGGATACATCCGTACCCACTGCTCGAAGGTGATGCCGAGCTTCTCAAGGTCGGGCCGCGGGATCGCTTCAAGATCGATCAGACCGCCAACGTTACTGGACTCAAGAAGCATCCCAAGGGTCCCGATGATCCCGGGATTCGAGATGTCTTTTCCTGCGGTCAGCAGATGGCGTTCGCCGAATGTTTTCATAACAGCGATCTGGGATCGAAGCAGTTTTGGCTCCTTCATCGTGACCGAGTCCCAGTTCATACGAGCGTTCGGGTGGATCCTTCCATTCAGATCGATCGCGACGATGATGGCGTCGCCCGGCTCTGCGGTCGTACTATAGATGACATTCTCCAGCTCAGCGATCCCTAGGATAGAAACATCGATGGCATTGTGGGGTGCATCAGGGTGGAGATGACCGCCGACCACCGGCACGTCAAAAGCCTTCGCGGCATCGCTCATTCCATGAGTGACCTTGTTCATGAGTTCATCGTCGACGGCTGAAAGAACGTCCACCATCGCGATCGGGCGGCCGCCCATGGCTGCGATATCATGGATATTTACAAGGATCGCGCAGTATCCTGCCCAATAGGGATCAACATCCATCAGCTGGTTCCATATCCCGTCAGCTGCCAGGAGAAGAGCGGAATGACCGTTTTTGATCACAGCGGCATCCTCACCGTAGGAAGCAATAACATCGATGTTTTCGATGTGAAGTGTTTTTACAAGATTGCCGATCGCTTTTTTGCGTCGTACACCATCATATTTTCGAACGGCGGCAGCAATGGACTCGGGGGTATATGTATCTGGAGACATAATTTTTGGATCACCTCTTGAAAATGAAGGGACCGTATTTTTTTTCTGTCCCTTGATACGTAGCTTGTCTATTTATTCCCTCTCTGTAATGATAATATCTGTGTTTCGGCAGACCCAGGCCTTGAGTTAATTATATCATCAAGTATTAAAAATAGTAAGATGTTGATGTGATGTATGGCCTATGATGATATGTTAGTACAGCTCAAAGAAATCGGGATGAACGGGTATGAAGCGAAGGTGTATCTCGCACTCATCAGCATGAATTCCGCAAGCCCCCGAGAGCTCCACGAGTCAACAGGTATCCCCCGAGGAAGAGTGTATGAAACCCTCACGATCCTCGAGAAAAAAGGTTTTATCGTCTCAAATAAGCAGTCACCGGTTCGGTACCGGATCGCCGACATCCCTCAGACCATCGAGCGGCTCAAACATGAAGCCATAGCCAAATACGATATCCTGGGCATAACTCTTCAAACCTATGCTGCCCCAGAAATGACCGAGCATCTCCCTCAGACCTATATCATCCAAACCGAGTGGGGGGTCGAAAATCACATCCGTTTGCTCCTTCGAACAGCAAAAAACGAACTCATCATCTTTTCCGACGATCCTGTTTTTTACGAGCGTTATGCAGACGAACTCACGTTGGCAGCAAAACGCATCAATATCAACTGTGTTGTCAGTGATGTAAAATCCGCAAAGAAGATACCTGTTCCCTGCTATCTTGCAGACAAAGACACGAAAGAACTTTTGTTCAATCCGCCGATCATGAAAAAAATGTCGCTGTTGACAAAAGTGGTCATGTATTGTGATAGAAAAGAGGTGCTTGCGCTGTATGAACGGGAGGGAAAAGAGGAGGCACTTTTCTTGAAAAATGAGATCTATACCGATTTCATCGCCCGAGCCGTCATGAAAACTCAGATGAGTATCCCGGTATAATTTTTTTTAGGAACGCACGAACGTGCCCTTTCACAGGCTTTTCCCAATCGTTATTATCTTGAGACGACCATACTACATTAACGATTATGGACTGGGCAGAGAAGTACCGCCCGATGCATCTTGCCGATATTTTGGGCAATGGATCGGCGATCAGACAGATAGTTGACTGGGCACGGAGCTGGACGCCGGAGTCACGTCCTCTTCTTTTCACGGGAAAGCCGGGTATTGGAAAAACCTCGGCAGCTCTGGCTCTTGCCCGAGATATGGACTGGGAATTACTGGAGATGAACGCATCTGACGCCCGCACGAAAACGATCATTGAGCGGGTCGCTGGAAACTCGTCAACTACGGCAAGTCTGTTTGGTTCCGGGCGAAAACTGATCGTGATCGACGAGGTGGACAATCTCGAAGGAAATGCGGATCGTGGAGGCGCTCGGGCGATCGCAGATATCATCAAACAGGCAAAGCAGCCGATCGTCTTGATCGCAAATGATGCATACGGCGTTTCAGACGCGATCCGCAGACTCTGTGATCCGGTGCCATTTCGGGCGATCACGGGATCAACTCTGCAAAAACGGATGAAGGAAATCTGCCGGTTCGAGGATATCGCCTGCGGGGAGGACGCACTGACGGCGATCTCGGAGAGTTCGGCAGGCGATATGCGAACAGCAGTGAACATGCTGTTTGGCTCATCGACCGGGAAGACGAGTCTTTCTGCCGAGGACATCAACACCGCCCAGAAGGATGAACGGGCATCGATCTTTGATCTGGTGGGCGGGGTGTTTGCAGGAGCGCCTGACCGGGAGCTGCAGAAGCTTTCGTTTGCATGCGATGAAAAACCGGACTCGGTGATGCAGTGGGTGGAGGAGTCCATCCCGCTGATGCATGACCCTGAACGGCGCCTTAGGGCATACGGCAGGATCTCGCGGGCCGATGTGTATCTCGGGCGAACGATGCGGCGCCAGTACTTCACCCTCTGGCGATATGCCTCGTCGATGATGACACTTGGGGTCGCC
>DALTVX010000004.1 GCA_029987395.1 Methanocorpusculum sp.
AGGGAGACGAGACATTCTTCGTCTTCGTCGGTAAACATGGGGGAGACTTCAGTTGGTGGGATCAGCGTTACTGCCGTGGCAGGAATTTCGTCTTCAATTTTTTCAACGGTGACCATGTCTCCTGGATTGATTCCGGCATTGGCCCGGGAGTATTTATCGATCCGGATCTTGTGCAAATTCCAATCATTTTCAAAGGAGCGCCAGACTTTGACAACGGTGGGTGTTTTTCCGGTGACCCTGACAAGATCGCCTGGGCTAACATTGAGCGCCTCCATGGTGGCGGGATCAAGACGCGCCTTGCCGCTTCCCTGATCTTCGGGGTAGGCACTATCGACCTTGAGTGATATTGGTGGCATATTGTGTGTATATATTACGGATTCGTTTATTAACTAACTTATGATGCGGGTTGGATGCGGGTTGGATGCGAGCGAAGCGAAGCAGACAACCTTAGCTGAGGCGGACCGCTCCGCAGGAGTGGTCTTAGCTGAGCAAGTTTTCGAAGGAAACTTGCGAGCAAATCTATGATTTGCGAGCGGGGAGTTCTAGAAAGCCAGGAGAGCAAAGCGGACGGGATCATTCATCACACGAAATTCACGAAACAAAACACAAAAACACGAAATAAAAAAATCGGTTGGGTGGAGTGTAAATAGTATTCTTCCCCGTCCCCCTCGCAAATCAAAGATTTGCTCAGCTAAGCCCGGTCCTATGGACCGGTCCGCCCACACAAAAAATCACAAAAACGCAAATCAAAGATTTGCTCAGCTGAGGTCGTCCGCTTTCAGCGTCCAACCCGCCAACGAAATGCACAAAAAGGGAGACAGGGGCGGATGGCTTTGGGGTGGGAGAACACCACATCTAATAGAAAGGGTACGGTTGTGTGCGGATGTATGAGAAAAAGCCAACCGCGAACCGCAAATCAGAGATTTGCTCTCCGCTTCGGGCTTTCAGCCCTCGCTTAAATCCTATTCGCCGTCCCAGCGTTCTATGAGAGTGTTGCTAGTGTATTTTTTGCCTTGAATCTTTTCAGAATAACGAGGAAACGCTCTCTCCTCTCGCTTCAGGATTATCTGTCCACATCTCGCACTGGGTAATGACCGTATTAACTGCATCCTCCATGCCCTCTGGCGGATACTTATGCTGCTTTAACAGACGCTTGATGAGTCTCCTCATTCCTGCCCGGGCACTTTCCTTCTTTTGCCAGTCGATGGTTTTGTTCTTTCGCAGCGTTTCCGTCAGCTCTTTCGTGATGGCGATGAGCTCTTCATTCTCGTAAAAGTCTTTGACTGCTTCGGGCTTTGTCAGAGCATCGTAAAATGCCATCTCTTCTATGGTGAGGCCGAGTTCTTCTCCCGCTTTTTGTGACTCGGCCATCTCCTTTGCCAGTTTGAGAAGCTCTTCGATGACCTGTTCGTTTGTCAGCATCCCTTTGATGTAATTACTCATTGCAGCTTCGAGAAGCTCTGAGAACTTCTCGGATTTTACGACATTCGTCCGGGTGTAGATCGAAACCTGATTGGCGAGTAACTTTTTCAATAATTCGACCGCAAGGTTTCGTTCCTTCATACCGGCGACCTCTTCGAGGAAGTTGGGGTCGAAGAGTGAGTATTTTTCTTTGATATCAGAGAAGAGGTTGATGACGCCTTCACTTTGGACGCTCTGTTTTAAGAGTTCATTTATGCGGTCGTTAATCTCTTTGAAGGAGAGCTGACCTTTTCCCTGGATCCTCGTAAGAAGGGTTCGTGTTGCTTCGAAGTATGCAGCCTCGAACCGGTCTTCTTTATTTACGAGACTTCGGCAAAGGGAAAGGGCATTACGAAGCAGGAGAGATTCTTTGATGAATGCCTTTTTGCTTTCCTCTTTTTTCGGGTCCGAGATGAAGTTGACCCCGCCGCTGATGAGTTTTGCACGGTTGAGATCTGAGCCGGAGGAGAACTGTGAGTAGTCAAAGCCATGGAATAAGTCACGGCAGACCTCGAGCTTTTCCTGGAACTTGGGGTATGCAGTTTTGCCGATGTCGGGATTACCGAAATTATTTTTATCGCGTTTGGTGTAGTCGTTCATCGCCTTTCGAAGAGCACGGGCAATTCCTACGTAGTCGACGATAAGACCCCCCTGTTTGTCTTTGTAGACACGATTTACCCGGGCGATGGCCTGCATGAGGTTATGCCCACTCATCGGTTTGTAGACGTACATGGTGGGGAGGGACGGAACATCAAAGCCGGTCAACCACATATCAACGACGATGGAGATTTTCAAGGGGTCTTCGTCGTCTTTGAATTTGATCTCCATCTCCTTTTTCCGGGTTTTGCTGCCGATGATTTTTCGCCATTCCTCGGGGTCGTTGTTGTCGGAGGTCATGACGATCCCGATTTTTTCTTTCCATTCCGGGCGGAGTTCGAGGATCTGCCGGTATATTTTCATGGCGATGGAACGGGAATAGGCGACGATGAGGGCTTTTCCGGTTTGTTCGTACTGCCGGCAGGTTTCGTAGTGGGTTATGATGTCTGTGCAGAGTGAGTTGATGGTTTCCGGGGCGCCGAGGATGCTTTCGAGCTGGCCGAGTTCTTTTTTGCTTTTTTCGACGAGGTATTCCTCGGCCTCTTCTGCGACCCGGTCGTATTCTTCGTCGATTTCTTTGAGGAGGTCTTCGTTAAGTTTGAGGGCAATGACTCGGCTTTCGTAGTAGATGGGGAGGGTTGCTTTGTCTTCGACGGACTGGGTCATGTCGTAGATGTCGATGTAGTTGCCAAAGATTTCCGGGGTGCTTTTGTCGGCGTTTTCGATTGGGGTTCCGGTAAATCCTATGTAGGTGGCATTGGGGAGGCTGTCACGAATTTTTCTGGCGGTCCCGATGGTGATCTTGCCGGTTTTTTCGTTTACCTTTTCTTCAAATCCATATTGGCTTCGGTGAGCTTCATCGACAATTACAACGATGTTTCTTCGGGTCGAGAGCGGGGTGCTGGACTCTTCGAATTTTTGCATGGTGGTGAAGATGATGCCGTTTGCTTCCCGGTTTTTGAGGAGTTCAGTAAGATTTTCCCGGCTGTCTGCCTGGATGGGAGTCTGTCTGAGGAAGTCTGCACAACTGGCGAATTGACCGAATAATTGGTCGTCGAGATCGTTTCGATCGGTGATGACGACGATTGTTGGGCTGTTGAGTGTTTCCTGTAACTGTTTTGCGTAGAAGACCATGGAGAGGGATTTGCCGCTTCCCTGTGTGTGCCAGAAGACGCCGCCTTTTCCATCGGTGAGGGTGGCTTCTTTGGTTGTTTTGAGTGCTTTTTTTACGGCGAAGTATTGGTGGTAGGCGCCGAGGATCTTTTTGTCGTTTGGGGTGTCTTTTGCGTAGCAGAGGAAGTTTTGGAGGATGTCGAGGAACCGGTGTTTTTCGAACATTCCTTCGAAGAGAACGTCGAATGCGGCGTGTTGGGTGTTTTCATAGTTTCCATCGATTGTTTTCCATTCCATGTACCGATCTTCGGAGGAGGTGATGGTCCCGGCTTTTGAGGCGGCAAAGTCACTCATGACGCAGAATGCGTTGTAGATGAAGAGGGAGGGGATGTCATGGAGGAGGTAGTTTCGAAGCTGCCGATATGCTGCGGATACGTCGGTTTCTTCGCGTGAGGGGGATTTTAATTCGATGACGACGAGAGGGAGACCGTTGACGAAGATGATGATGTCGGGGCGTTTTTCTACTTCGTCGATGACGGTCCACTGGTTGATGACCTCGAAGGTGTTGTTGTTGACGTTGGTATAGTCTATGAGGGAGACGAGGGAGGAGCGTTCTTCTTTTCCGTCGAAGAAGGTTACAGGAATGCCGTTTTGGAGGTAGTCGGTGAAAAGAGCGTTTTTCTGTATGGTTGTTCCGGTGCTGATGTTTTTTAGTTTATAGATGGCTTCTTGGATGGCGGCGGTTGGGATCTTTTGGTTTATTTTTTGGAGTGAGGGCCGCAGTTGATTTTCATGGAGTGGGTTGTGGTGGTCCCGTTGGATGTCGGGTCCGTATTTGTGGGTATAGCCGAGGTGATCCCGGAGAAGTTCGATGATGGAGTATTCGAAGTCGTTTTCGGTAAATGTCATGGGTTTTTCTCTTGTAGGGGAATTATTTTGGAGAATTCGTCAAATATGATATTGTTGACGGGATGAGGGAAAAGGGTTTGGTGCCTTTAGATGAAAATAAAAAAGTTGGGCGAGGAAATATTAGTCTTCGTGTTTTTTTGGAAAGAACACCGCATAAGTCCTTTATTAATTTAATATCGGGCAATCTTTATCCAATTTAAGAGAACATAGATTATATGGTGAAAATATGAAAGGGGATTTTGAAAAAATCGATTTCGGAATGGCTGACGCAGAAAGCGAGAGAATACACAATCCGGCTCTTTTATTAGAGGGGTATTTAGATGCAAATGGATACATTGATAAAATATTATCAGATAGATTTTTTCTTGTAATAGGA
Source organism: Methanocorpusculum sp. (assembly GCA_029987395.1). Classification (GTDB taxonomy): domain Archaea; phylum Halobacteriota; class Methanomicrobia; order Methanomicrobiales; family Methanocorpusculaceae; genus Methanocorpusculum. The sequence goes on from DALTVX010000004.1 coordinate 4,457, forward strand.
CCAAAAGGATCAGGAAAATCCGCAATAGGCTCAAAAATCTCTTTGTTAGCAAATGAGAGAGAGAACTTATATGTGAAACAATACACCTTACGTGATTTTCCTTATGGAAAATTTGATCAGCTCCTTCCAAGCAAAGAAGCATCTGAGACACGTTACCCAATAAATTGGCAATTTATATTGTACACCACTCTTCTAAATAGCATCAACAATGATTCAGAGGCTACCTCTTCTGTAATAAATATCAAAAAAGGTATTTCTGTATTTAAAGATTTAGGCTTGTTAGATGACGTTGATTTAGCACAGATTGTAACTAGAGCGACCAAAAAAGAGTTCGAGTTAATGATCCCGAAACTAATTAAAGTTACACTTACCCCTGAATCAAACAAAAAAGTGATGATGGAGACCGTATATGCAGGTCTTCGCAAGTTATGTGGCTCAATCTCAACCCCAAATCAACACATGATAATTATTGATGGTCTTGATGATGTATTAACAGGAAGGGAGCGACAATATCTTTCGCTATCAGCCTTGTTTATTAGTGCGGACCGAATCAACAAGGAGTTGAAGGAAAATGGGGTTAATGCTAAAATTCTTCTTCTTTGTAGAAGGGATCTGCTTGATAAATTAAAGGATCCAAATCTTAATAAAATTATAACTGATTATGGGATTTATTTGAACTGGTATCAAGATGTTCGTGATGTCAAAGCTACCAACTTAGTACAATTAGTCAATCATAGGGCTAAAGTCACATTGAAAAGAGATGTTGATGTTTTCAGTGAATTTTTCCCGGAACATTTTGTTGAAGAGAGTGTAACTAATAATATGAATATAAAAAAATTACTGAACAATACTCGCCACACACCGCGTGACATATTACAATTAATGAAACATATTCAAAGTTATACAAAGGGGAGTATTGTTTCTAATGATGATATTAAAAATGGATTACGCCAATATTCAATAGAATATTTTAGAAAAGAAATAAATGATGAGGTTTTTGGTTTTTTATCTAATGAGGAACAAGATAAAATATTTGATTTACTTGCATCATTTGGGAAATCCAATTTCATATTATCTGATATTCAGCAAAAAGCTAATAATGACGAAAGGTTTGCTGATTTGGACCTTGTAAAGATATTCACAACTCTATACAATTGTAATGCTATTGGAAATGCTGACATTAAGACAAATTATATAAATTGGAAATACCGGAATTATTATTCATCATTCTCTCCGGATCAGATGATAAATGTCCATGGCGGATTATTCAAAGCATTAAATTTGCATTATGATCCTAGTAAAAATATGATCTGGAACAATTGAATCAGATGAATTGTGTGAGAGAAAATACAATTATCTCTTTCTCCATATTAATCAAACATCTATTTTATCCAATTTATTGAATCATTTTTTACATGTTCAGTAAAGAATAGAACATACGCATTTTCTCCTTCAAAAAATGGGAATTTATTTAGTAGATTTTTCGTCATATTTTGGGGTTTAGAAATGCCGAGTGAGGTATTATTTACTGAAGGATATCGACCTATGACATTATTTTTATTTTCATCGAGAATATTTATTAATTGTCTGTCCCATACGGATTGATTTTCTAATGGTCCAAACCACATGATGCTATCTTTATCCTCACAAGATCTGCAATCATAATACCACGTTGGGTCATAATACATCGGCCCACTACTCATGTTTACTTCAACCCACGCGTGATTTCCGAAACCAACATAGTTTGCAGAGACGACTTCTGTCTCAAACCCGGATTCATTTGCAACATAGGCAAATAGGTAAGCGAGTTCCCCGCATGCTCCATATCTATGATATGTTATCCAGTATGGATCATTGATGAATTTAGCTCCAAAAATCGCACGAACTCTCCCAGCATCATCATACGTATATTGTCCAATTGCTTTGGTGGTATAATTTAAATTTTTATTATGCGTGGCCTCCCATATATTAAAATACCCCGGGATTTCCCAGGTCGCGATGGCCTGTAGTTTTTTGTGAGGGTCAGAAATATTATTCGTTATTGCTAAAATAGAAGAAATCTGTTCGGAGGCATTTGGATAATAAGTCGCGTTGTAGGCTACCGCAAAATAGTCATCAACCTGTTGATTGTATGAATTTTGACAAATTATGCCCGCAGCACAATATCCAATAATAAGACCGGGAACTAATATAGCTACCATTAACAATACTCGTAATAAGATTGATTGATTTTTCTTTTTTATCATTGCTTTGTCTTTCAATTATGCTGAAATTTCCAGTTCCCCGCTCATTAATTTTGGTAGCAAAGCATCACGGATTTTCTGTAGACGTTCTATCTCACAATAATTCATCTCAATATGCAAATCAATGGCAGATGCTATTTTTTCAAACAAGTCTATTTGGTCTGGTAACGGGATGAAAGTTGATATCGAATGTAAGGAATCTTTATTGATCGATCCAAAAACCGTTCCTTCTCCGTTGAATACGTCCAATTCTCTTTTAAGATCCATCAGGGTATAGAGAATAAATGAGGGATGATTATCCGTACTTTGAATCGCTGCCAAACCTCGTCCAATACAACATTTTTCGCTAGCAATATTTATATCGCCGACAGGAGCTCTTACACTAAGTAATACATCCCCCTTCTCAGCCATACGTTTTGGTTCAGTGGTGAATAATCGTCTCTTTGGGAAACGAATTCCAAATTCTGCTCGCCCTTGATAAAATACCTCACCTATACCAAGTTCATTGTAACTTTCTCCATTTGGAGACTGGCCCATAGTAATTTTAGCAATATCCCCAATGGTCCCCACTCTCCACCCCTCCGGCACCATTCCCATCTCGCTCTCCACCATCTTCCCGCCCGCCGATTTATACGGCTTTCCTTCGGCATCCGGAAACTCAAACTCCACAAACCACCGCTGAAACAACGCCCGGGCGATCTCTTCAAGGACTTTGTTCATGCGGGTGTTCAGTTCGATCTTGTCGTCGAGAGAAGAAAGGATGGCGGCGATCTTCTTCTGGACTGGGAGAGGGGGGAGATCAATGCTTATTCCATCAAAAGTATCTCGCGTAATGGTATCAAATACCGATCCGTGTGCATTATTTTTTAGGGATTTAATACTGGTTTTCAATAAATAATACAGGAAGATACTATTAACTAGATCTCTTTTCGCTCTAATTCCATAACACGACTGGTTAAATGCCATAGGATATGGAATCATTGCTGTTTCTCCAACCGTCCCTCTTGCAGATATAATGATATCATCTTTCTGCAATAATGTAGTAGAGCTTTGCTCCAATCCTAATCGAGTAATAGTTTTTTCAGTTGTATAGACATAACGAAAATCATTATTAAAATCTTTCACCGATAACCAAGGGATATCACCACCCCAATATTCAGTTTTTGTTGTCTTTGGTGTCCCTCCACCAATTAGAGTAATTATTTCTGATAATTTATATGATTTCCAGTCATCAGAAAATGCTGATTGCGGGTTCATTTTCGCTCACTCCTCTTATATTCCACATCCATCTCCCTCAGCACTTTGACCTCATGCTCCACAAACTTCTCCAGCTCCTCAACGCTCGGCAGAACAACCTCATACTTCGACACAAACACCTCATTTGACAGGCCCCCCGTCGCATACTCCACGACCATCTCATCCTTCCTCGGGCAAAGCAGCAGACCCACCGGCGGATTATCCCCCTCACACATCTCATTTCTCTTAAACCAGTTCAGATACATGTTAATTTGTCCTACATGTGCATGACTCAACCCCTCCATTTTGAGATCCACCAGAACATGGCACTTCAAAATCCGGTGATAAAACACCAGATCCGCAAAATAATACTCATCCCCGATCAGCATCTTCTTCTGCCGCGCCTCAAAACAAAACCCGTGCCCAAGCTCCAGCAAAAACTCCTTCAGCTTATCCAGAAGTGCCGACTCGAAACACGACTCATCCATCACCTCAGCCGGCTTCAGCCCGAGGAATTCAAACACATACGGATCGCGGATCACCAAAGCAGGCGTCAGCTTCTCCGCCGAAATCTCCGCAAGCTCTGCAAGCTTCTTCTTATCCTTCGACAGACCCGAACGCTCAAAATACATCGAATCGATCTGCCGCTTCAGCTCCCGGACCGACCACACTCCCCGGATACACTCAACTTCATAAAATGCACGCTTCAGCGGGTCATCAATCTGCAAAATTTCGGAAATATGCGAAAAAGACAACGATGAAACTAGTTTTTCAGGAGTCACACTGAATTTGGGAGTCAGTGACTCCCAAATTCCTCCTATTAAAATATTTTGTTGGTTTGTCTCAGGTGAACAGATCGAGAGAAACTGGGTTTTAATCGCCTCCGGCAAAACCTCACCGACCCCGGGGTATCGTTCATAAAACAAAACATACCGCAAAAGTTCCCGCCGATCACATCGCCTCACACCACTCTGTTTCAACTCGCTGGAAATACGCTCATACAACCTCTCCCCGTACCCCGCACGATCCGCCCGGTGGAGTTCAAACTCCTTAATATACGCCCCCACACACCAGTTTCGAAGCGTCAGAGAAACATTTACTGCCTTAACTGCAGAAGAAAGACACCGGGAATCAACCTCCCGGATCGATCCCACCAGCACATCAAACGAAAACTCCGGCATCCTACACCTCAAACCCCTTCACCTTTTATCTTCATTTTCTCCCCCCATACTCTCATACTCCGCTTCCATCTCCTTTAGCACCCTGTCACCAAAAATCTCCGCATTAGGCAAAATATCACGCAACTCTCTTGGAAGCTCCTGCATAAACTTATACTCACTAATGCCGATAGGCTTATTCATATCACGCAAAGCATACTCAGCCACGAACGAATTCTCATCCCTGCACAAAATTAGACCTATTGAGGAATTATCCTCCGGTGCCTTAACCAAATCATCCACCGCAGACAAATAAAAATTCATCTTCCCTGCCTGCTCAGGAGTAAACTTCCCCATCTTCAAATCCACCACAACATAACATCGAAGCTTCAGATGATAAAACAAAAGGTCAATAAAATAATCATCATCACCGACCACCAAATGATACTGCCGTCCTACAAATGCAAAACCAGAACCCAACTCCAAAAGCAGTTTCATCACATTACGAACGAGTTCCCCCTCAATCTCAAGTTCAGCAGCCTCAGCCCCAAAAGAAAGGAAATCAAATACATAAGGGTCCTTCATAGCTGAAATGGCAAGATCACTCTGCTTTTTTGGAAGCACACGCTCAAAATTCTGCAGTTTTTGAGCAGAAACCTGACGACTATACAAACTTGTCGCGATCTGATGCTCTAAAACACGAACAGACCACCCATGCTCACCGGCCATTTCTGCATACCATATCCTCTCATCAAACCCCTTCACCTTATCCAAAAGCATCGTTGTATGTGACCAGGAAATTTCTGCAGACAGTGTCTGCACAATTTTAGCATCAGGGAAATCCTCTGCGAACTTTCGCATATACCAGAGATTTCGGACAGAGAAACCTTTCAGATCCGGAAATTCGTATCTGATATCCTTCGACAACCTCTCAACAAAACCAGAACCCCATGCCGACTTCGCTAAAATTACCCGACCTACCTGCCAATACAACTCCATCAACTCACGATTTACTGAAGAAAACGCCCTGATCCGGGCATTCTGGATATCTTCCTTAATTCGTAAAAGCACATCTGTGTATTCGGGAAACCGCAAATCTTCCGCCATCCCTACACCTCAAACCCCACACTCTTCAGCTGCTCCCTGATCTCCTCCTCCGCCTTTTGACTCTGGAGAAACAGATCTGACAACTCACCTGTAAGCCTCTCCATCTTCTCCGAAAACGGCTCCCCATCCTCCTCAACCTCCGCTAGGCCAACATACCGACCCGGTGTCAGAATAAAATCCTGCTTCGAAATAGTATCCGTAGAAACAACCGCACAGAACCCAAGCACATCCGAAAGTGTTCCCGCTTCAAACGAAGAAACCGTCTTACCAATCAACTCGATATCCTCATCCGTCAGCTCACGAAGCTTCCTCGACTTCATCGTCCCCATACCCCGGGCATCGATAAACACCGTCTTATTCTTCTGCTTCTTATTCCGGTTAATAAACCAAAGAGACACCGGGATCTGCGTCGTAAAAAACAACTGCGGAGGCATAGCAACGATACACTCTATAAGATCCGCCATCACGATATTTTTCCGAATATCCCCTTCCCCGCCCGACTGCGAAGAAAGCGAACCATTCGCCAGAACCAGACCCAGCCGTCCTTCTGGTGCCAGATGATGGATCATATGCTGCATCCAGGCAAAGTTTGCATTACCTGCAGGTGGGATCCCAAACTTCCACCGGGGATCATCCGCCAGCTTATCCGCCCCCCAGTTCGACAAATTGAATGGCGGATTTGCCATAATAAAATCAGCCTTCAGCGTCGGGTGAAGATCATTATAAAACGTATCCGCATGATACTTCCCAAGATCCGCCTCGATCCCCCGAATAGCCAGATTCATCTGTGCCATCTTCCATGTAGTCGGATTTGAATCCTGACCATACACAGAAATATTATTGATGTTCCCCCGGTGGTTTTCGATAAACTTCGCTGACTGAACAAACATCCCTCCACTCCCGCAACATGGATCGTACACCCTCCCCTCACATGGCTGAATAACCTCAACAAGCGTCTTCACCACACATGCAGGCGTGTAAAATTCGCCCGCCAGCTTCCCTTCCTGCTCGGCAAACATCGAAAGACAATACTCATACGTCCGTCCGAGAATATCCTTACTATCCCCGTGATCTGCCATCATAATATTCGTAAACAGATCGACCACCTCACCTAAACGCCGTTTATCCAATTCCGGGCGGGCAAAGGTCTTTGGCAGAATATCCTTCAGCCGCTTATTTTCCTTCTCGATCGCCCGCATTGCATCATCGATCACGGTCCCTATCTCGGCCGTGTGGGCTTTTTCTGCAATACCTCCCCAGCGGGCAGACGGGGGAACATAAAAAATACCATCGGCTGCGTATTCATCGAGATCCTCCTCGAAACCCGCACCTTCCGCCTTCAAAGAGATAAACTTCTGTTCAAACTTATCAGAAATGTATTTGAGAAAAATCAAACCCAGAACAACATGCTTGTACTCAGAGGCATCCATATTCCCGCGAAGAATACATGCCGCATTCCAAATTTTCTCTTCAAAACCTATTTCTACTGTATTTTTCTCTGCCATGACCGGTAATTCTCCACAAATGGGGGATATATAATGATTCTCTATGGTGATTTAGCAGAGATAAATCAATCGTTTAGATTTTGACAGAGAATAAATTTTGAGCGAAAAAACCCTCTCCATTCAAGAAAAATAGGCAATCTCATTTCAAACTAATACACATTTCAAATGAATTGAAAATAGAAGACCTTCTCATGTAAGAACAAACTTAGAACATTTTTACTTACAAGGAGCCGCTGGGGCGGCGAATAGGATTTGCCCGAACGCATTCGCAAGGCTTTGCCTTGCGATGACGATATACACCCCACACTCGCATGTTTCCTTCGAAATATTCCTATTCCTATTCCTATTCCCGTTTGCCGACCTTATCTAGGATCTGTATCACAGACCTATGAACCGAAGGAGCATCACACTCTGGAATAGTATCACGCAGATTTTCTAAGATCCGGACAAGAGGTCCCCTCACATCATCCGCATACTCATTCAGATGAGAAAACACTGAAAGCATCCCCGTTGTAAGATACTCATTCACCAGTGCAAGGCGGAGAAGCGAACCTTCCAAAAATTCCCGGCCGGCCTTTGTCTCGATCGAGACCTTGCGATTCTCGGAAAACCGAAGATACAAAGCACGGCTCATCCCGGCCTGTTCCGGATCAAAGGACGGTGAAGACTCAATGATCTTCAGATACTCGACAGTATCCGGTGAACTCGTACCCGAAACCGCCGATATGAAGTTTTCAAACGCGATCGAATTACCCTTTGACCTAGCAAGTTCTGTATAGAGCATCTCCATACGACCCTTTGCACTGCTCGAAAGATACAGAGACAACGCCGTCATCCGGCCACTTGAACTGACCGCTTTTTCATATCTTTCCTGCAACAACGTGTGGACCTCCGGTGTATCCAGCGTTGCAAGCAAAGATAATATCAGATTTTTGACACTCCGGGTCTTGAATGTCCGGGCAAGCTTCGCCGGCGAACTGGTCTTCTCAGGAGTAGAGGTGTACGCCATGAGAAGAGCGTGCAATTTGGCCGTATGAGACCTGGCAACAGCGGACATGAATCGTTTTTTTGCCGCGTGAAGTTTTGTATAGGAGTATGCATACGCGGGGTCATGTACCGACTCAAAAAGAGTGAGAGCCAAAGCACCCACACGCTCCATCGTCAAAGAGTCTGAAAGGACACCGAAATACTCATCCACCAAACGCTTCGAAACCTCTGCCGTATCATCACGACAGAGCCGCACCATCTCACGCTCGAACAGTGTGCAGTGAGCTAAAAACGATGTAACAACATCCGTGTCATGCTCAAGCTGCAGATAAAGTTCATCATCAGAAGCCGAGGTCTCCATACGAAGATAGGCGGCATGATTCAGATTCCAGACAGCAAACGAAAACGCCCCCGTGCACGGGATCTGAAACGTCAGCTGAGTTGAATCGATCTTTTTTATGAAATCAGCAACGATCACGCCCTTATCATTGATCAGCCGGCCGGTCAGCGGAAAGATCCAGGGACTGTTTTCCGCAGGGACCTTCTGTGTTACAAAGATCTCGGCAACATCATTCTCAGGAATATACTTTGCAGATGCGGAAACGACAGGGTAGCCGGTTTGTTTCAGCCACCGATCCGACATAAAGGAGAAGTCGGTTTTACCCACATCCTCCATCGCATGCAACCAGTCACGCGGAGAGGCATTTTTCCCGGCAAACCGTCGGTGATATAGATCAAGAGCCCAGGCAAACGGCCGTTTTCCGATCATGATCTCGATCATGCGAGTGAATTCGGGGGCCTTGACATACGTCACAGAGGTGATGAGGTCGTTTGGATCATTGAACCCTGAAGGTTCGATTGGCATAGCGACCAGACCGGTATCCAGAGAAAATGTCCCGGTACCGGGGGTATATATCTGCAGGATATTTTGGAGTCTGACATACTCTTTGCCAAAAAGGAAGGCAAGATATTCATCCTCTATCATCACCGTTGCCGCTTCGTTCAGCCAGATCGAAAACGGCGTGTCTCCGGTGACACTGGAACCATTCAGATTATGATAGAACTCATGCAACTTGACACCGATCAGATACTCATACGAGGCGTCGGATAATTCGGGGTCCGGCATGATCCGGCTCGCAATGATCGTTGTGTTGCCGGTGTTTTCCATCCCGCCGAAGTCTGAGTTCTGCATGGAAATTTCACGATAGACCTCGAACGGATACTGATATCCGCAGACAAGGTTTCTCATCAGGAAAGAGATCTGCCGCTGAACTGGTTCTATTGCCGCAAGACATTCCTCCGGCGAGGTGTCCAGTGTGAGGTCATCACGAACTTTAGAGAGCCGGTAGACCTCATTTCTTAGATCGATGTCGTCATATTTTTCCGGACCGGTGTAGAGATAGACCCAGAGGATACCGTCTGCCAAAATATTTAGAGCGATTTTTGCCGAGGAAGGATCCGAACCTTTGGATCCAAGAAGTTCGAGCCGAACTTTCTTTCCATCCGGATACGTGAAGTTTCGTGCAAAGGTGTCCCATGTTCCAACACCGAGGAAGAAAAGATACGGCGGCATGGGTTCGTTGTTTTGGTAGGTGATGGTGTCACGCATGTCATCATACCGCATCCGTTCCCGGACCACGTTACCGTTTGAGATGAGGTTGGTGTATCGTGAGTCGGCGATGATGGTGGTGGTCCAGGTGGATTTTGCCCGCATGTCATCAAGACAAGGGACCATGCGCTGAAAACCCCACTGCTGACATTGGGTGATCATGGTGCGAGGGAGACCTTTGGGCGTGATGTCGTAATAGATCCCTTCCAGGATATTTGATGTGGGGCGGCAGATGGAGATGGTGGAGATCTTAAACTCTGCCCCTTTGGACAAGGGACGCTGAAGGGAGATGGTGATCAGGTCGTTTTCATAGACATAACTTACCGGACGGGTGTTTTGCCGGATGCTTTGTATCTCCAGGTTTTTTGCATTGAGGACGAGTTCACTTAATTTATCGGTGCGAACGGTGAAGGTCGTCTCGGCAGAGACGGTAACACGTTCCTCGGTAATATCAAACACAACGGTGATATGGTTGACCCGAACAGGCGGTTCGGGGAATTCGGCCGGATGGTATCGATAGGTATCTGCCATAAGTATGCTGATAGTTCAATTGGGTGTGGTATCAGATAAAAACCGATGGCGAAAAAGTGGGTAGTCATGTTTTTATTGTGAAAAGGAGGTATAATATCTTGGGTGTATATTGATCTGGTGTATGGGATAGGCATGGATCTCGGCTAAGGATGTTGTGTTCACTCTAAAAAGATTCGAGGCCGAATATGCTACTGATATAATTATCTTAGTAAAAAATAACAGCATAACAATGGTAAACGGATGGCTCTATCTCTCTATTATTAGCGCATCCTTAACGTTCCATCTGGAACTATCACCTGATAAGAAGGAGATTTAAAAATGTCATGGCTGAGAAATTTTGGAAAAGTTCTCATCATTTTTTTGATAGCTTTTGCTATCGTTCAAAGCGGTTTGGCCAATAACATTATAGATGCCGTTCGCTATCAGGATAGAGAGAAACTCGATCTGTCAGGCGTGGTCACAAATGTACTATCCTCAACTGGTTTGGTACCAAAACCCCCTACCTATTCACCAACAATAACAACCAACAATCCGACATCCTCCCCAACCCCGACTGGAGCAGGATATTACAATAGAGCGTATGAATGGAAATATAAAGGAACAACCTGGACATATGCTCTTTCCATACCAACGAGCACATACAATTACTATAGGAATTTAGACCACACAGGTAGAGATTATACAAAATACATTTCGGACGAAGGTAGTAGAAAATATCTCAGTGCGCTTGCAAAAACGTTTAGAGAAGGGGGTTCTACAAAAGGTTACTCTGATTCTGAAAATGTTATGAATGTCATTGCCTTTGTTCAGTCTTTGCCTTACACATCTGACAGTGTTACAACAGGGCACGATGAATATCCTCGTTATCCAATTGAGACCTTGGTCGATAATGGCGGGGATTGTGAAGATTCTTCATTATTAACGGCAGGGATACTACGTGAAATGGGCTATGGCGTAATTCTCATAGGTCCTCCAGGTCATATAGCCGTTGGAGTAAAAGGTGGTGAGGAAATCGAAGGGACCTATTATTCGTACAATGGGGCCAAGTATTACTATCTGGAAACGACCGGTAGTGGATGGAAAATCGGAAAGATGCCGGATGCCTACAGGAATACTAAAGCAAAACTAATTCCTCTTTGATCTATCACCACTTCTTTTTTCGTCTAATGACAAAATCACACTCACAAGCCTAATGCCGTATGCTTATGTTTTTCCCTGTTCGTTCACTTTTCTATACCATTCTGCTGACTTAGCCCGATCCCTTTCCACTCCCTTACCATTATAATAGCACACTGAAAGATTGTATTGTGCAGATTTATTTCCTTGTTCAGCTGCTTTTCTATACCATTCCACTGCCTTGACCGGATCCTTTTCCACCCCTTCACCATATTCATAGCATACGCCAAGATTGAATTGTGCTAATGCATACCCCAGTTCTGCTGCTTTTTTATAAAACTCAACTGCCTTGAGCGGATCTTTTTCCACCCCATCAGCATTATCATAACACGCTCCAAGGCCGAATAGTCCTGCCGCATTTTTGTGTTCGGTAGATTTCCGATACCATTCCACTGCCCTGATCAGATCCTTTTCCACCCCCTCACCACTTTGATAACAACGTCCAAGATTGAATTCTGCATCTCCATTTTCCAGTTCAGCTGCTTTTCTATACCATTGCGCGGCCTTGACCTCATCCTTTTCCACCCCCTCGCCGTTGTGATAACATAATCCCTTTTTTAATTGGTATTCGGCCTGTTTCTTCTTATTAAAAAATCGAGGCATCAAATGAACGCCTCACCCCCTCAATATTTGCCTATTTGTCTTAGTATATCTTAAATTTACCTCTTATAAAGCAAATTTTTTAGAGTAGAACACAATTGTAATTGCGTGTTTCGTAATATCCTCGTTCAATTGATTTAATGCCAACTCACACCAAATATTAGGAAGAATGGACATCCCAACCAACGGACTTCTCCCGGCATCCTGCATATTCGCAGGCGAACTCATGCTTGCAGTGGAAGCACAGACAGGATTTTCCACACCGTTTGGCATATTCTCCCCCAAAATATTTCTCATAGGCACCCTCACCGAAAAAATACAGAGAGACGATAAAATATCCACACTTCGGGTCAGCGATCCAACCGGCGTTTTTTCCTGCTCCATGAGCTGGCAGAACTCCGCTCTCCTTAAAATCGCCGAAGAGATCGAGACCCCGTCATTTGTTGCCGTGTTTGGCACTCTTAGGTTTAGAAAATACGCCAACCGATCCTTTATAGAGATCGTCCCAGAAACCATCACCCCCGCATGCCGCGAGGCGAGAAACGCCTGGATCCTCAGCACCGCAGAGTCCACCGTCTCACGTCTCGAAAGATTGCCCGCCTCGGATCTTCGTAAAGAACTCGCCGGAAAGATCAACTTCGCCCTCTCTTCCATCCGCCCTCCTCCGCCAAAAGAGGAGATCAGCAATGAAAAGATCCTCGAGATCATCACCGCCCTCTCGGAGAAAAAGGGTGCCCGGATCCTTGACGTCATTTCCCGCCTGAAAACCCTCGGGCTCGATGAAACCGCCGCAAAAACACGGCTCGGTATCCTCATGGAAGAAGGGGAATGCTACACCCCCACGACCGAATTCATCAAACTTGCCTGATCATGCAGCCGGAATTTTATGCAGAAGGGCCCGCGGTCCTGATCGAAAGGCAGGAGCGTTCCCTGGTAATTGCCGATCCCCACTTCGGCGTCGAGGCAGACCTTCATCGGCATGGCCTGCATTTTCAAAGCTCAACCGACTCCCGTCTTGCTCGGCTGCTCACTATCATCGAACAGGCAGATCCGGATTATCTGATCGTTCTTGGCGACCTCAAACACATGATCGCGTATCTCACCTATCAGGAACGAACCGAGATGCCGGAGGTTCTTCGTAAAATCAGGAGAGAGACCACGTTTCGGCTCGCTCCGGGAAATCATGACGCCGGTCTCGAACAGTTTCTCCACAAGGACGAACTCCTCCCGATGACCGGTGCCCTCATCGATGGGACCGGCTATTTTCACGGTCACACCATCCCGGACCCCTCACTTTTTGGCCACCTGATATTGTGCGGCCACCACCACCCGGTCGTGAACATCTACGACTCGGTCGGGTGTGCTCTTCGGGGAACACCAGGCTATCTTCTTGCCGAGATCGACCCATCCATCTGGGGTCCTGTTCCGGATCTCCCGACCCGGGTCCTGCTCGTCCCGGCATTTTATGAACTTGCCGGCGGCATGGACATTCGGCTGATACCCGGCAACAAAATTTCTCCCATCGCGAAGGCAATTTTGACAGAAACCGCCGAGGTGTTCCTGAGAGACGGAACGTATGTCGCCCAGTTTTCTGAGCTTCGCCCTGATCCTCTGGAGAGAGCATGACATCAGCGATCCAGGAACTCAAAGACTCCCTTCACCCAAAACTTCGCGAGGTGCTGGAAAAACGCGGGTTCGATGAGTTCTCCGAGATCCAGATGCGTGCGGTCCCAAAGCTCATCTCCGGGATAAATGCGATCCTTATCGCCCCGACAGGGACGGGAAAAACCGAGAGTGCCCTCCTCCCGGTCTTTCATCACATGCTCACCGATCCGCTGCCCGAAGGATTCACGGCTCTCTACATCACGCCGCTACGTTCACTGAACCGGGACATGATGAACCGTCTGGATTGGTGGGGGGCAGAACTCGGTCTGAAGATATCCGTTCGTCACGGGGACACGACCCAAAGCGACCGGCGAAAACAGGCTCTCCATCCGCCGGATCTTCTGATCACCACCCCGGAAAGCCTGCAGGCGATGATGATGGGCAAGGTTCTTCGTAAACACCTAGGTGTTGTTCGTTACGTCATCGTGGATGAGATCCATGAACTTGCCGACGGAAAACGCGGAGCTCAGCTCTCGGTCGCCCTGGAACGGGTCGCCGAACTCTCCGGCGAGTTCCAGCGGATCGGCATCTCGGCAACGGTAGGGAACCCGGAGCTTGTGGGCAGGTTTCTGTGCGGAAAACGTCCCTGCACGATCGTTCAGGTCCCGGTAGCAAAAACGCTGGACCTTTCCGTGAAGTTTGCCGGCGAGGCATTCGGCGACCAGACGAAGCTGATCGGAAAATGCATGGATGCCCACACCTCGACCCTCGTGTTCACCAACACCCGAAGCGTAGCCGAGGCAATCGGAAATGCTCTCCTTCCCCGGGGGGATACGGACGTTCATCACGGTTCACTTTCCCGCGAGGTCAGGATCGATGCCGAGGAAAAGTTCCGTGCAGGCATAACCCGGGGCATGATCTGTACCTCATCGATGGAACTTGGGATCGACATCGGGCAGATCGATCATGTCATCCAGTTCAACTCGCCAAGGGAGGTCTCCCGTCTCATTCAAAGGACAGGGCGGGCCGGACATCAGATCCATGCCACCTCGAAAGGCATGATCCTTTCGACCGGGTTCGATGACATCCTGGAATCCATGGTCATCGTGAACAAGGCGATGAACAATGAGCCGGAAAACATTCGCCCGCACATCAATGCAGCGGATGTGATCGCAAACCAAATAGCGGCCCTCGCGGTGGAACGAGGCGAGATCTCGATCGAAAAAATCGAGGAGATCTTCTCCCGAAGTTTCTGTTTCGAAGATGCCGGGCCCCTTATTCGTGAGGTGATCGACCGGATGGAAAAACACTACCTGATCCGCACAGAAGACGGGATGGTGATAACAAAATCACGTGCACGAAAATATCTCTCGCTGAATCTTTCGATGATCGCTGATGAGAAGAAAAGCATGATCTTTGATGTGGTCTCAAGAAAGCCGGTCGGAACCCTGGATGAGTCCTTTGTTATCAGCTGGATCTCGTCAGGGGCGGTTTTTGTTGCCCGGGGACGGATATGGCGTGTCCTCGACGTGGAGGAGGACCGGATCATGGTGGAGCCGGCGAAGAATGTGAAAGGGGAGCTTCCGTCCTGGGAAGGTGAGCAGATCCCGGTCCCGTTCACCGTGGCGACGGAGGTTGGAAGACTGCGCCGTCTGCAGAACTTCGATGAGTATCGTGCCGATGCAAAGTCGGTGCAGTTTGCCAAAAAAGTCCTTTCCGAGATGAAGAAGAATCGCTCGGTTACGGCGACGGACAAACTGATCGTGCTAGAGGATTCGGATGAAGGGGTGGTGATGAATCTTTGCGGGGGGCACAAGGTGAATGAAACGATCGGGCGTATCCTGTCGATCCTGCTTTCTGCCCGGTACGGGACGACGGTTGGGATCGAGACGAATGCCTATCGCGTTCTTCTCCGGCTCCCGAAGATGCTCCGGGCTTTTGATGTGGAGGAGGTCTTGCTTTCTCTTGAGCCTGAGCATGTGGAGGGTATCCTGATGCTTGCGCTGAAAAAGACGGCTCTCTACAAATGGAAACTGGTTCAGATCGCGAAGAAGTTTGGGGCGATCGATTCGGACGCGGATTATGAGAAGATCAGTATGAACCGTCTTTTGGATCTGTTCGACGGGACGGTGATCGAGCGGGAGGCGTTTCGCGAACTGTTTGTCTCGAATATGGATGTGGAGTCTGCGAAGAAGGTGGTGATGATGCTGAAAAACCACGAGATGGAGACGAAGACGAGCCGGCTTTCGATCATCGGGGTGGAGGGACTTTTCACGGGCCGTGATGTGGTGGTGCCTCCGGGTGAGGATCAGGCGATTTTGGAGAGTGTGAAGCACAGGATCGATGATCAGGATGTGATCCTTGCGTGTATGCACTGCCGGAAGTGGAAGTCGAAGACGAAGGTCGCCCGTGTTCCTGATCAGCCGGAATGCCCGGTCTGCGGTGCCCGTTTGATCGCGGCGCTGAAGCATTATGAGGAGCCGGCGTTTGCTGCTTTGAAGAAGAAGACGTTGTCAACAGAGGAGCGGGAGGCGGAGGCACGAATGATGCGGAATGCGAACATGGTTCTTTCCAGTGGAAAAAAGGCTGTCCTTGCTTTGGCGGGACGAGGGGTGGGTCCAGAGTCGGCGGCACGGATATTGAATACGTTTGCGACCGGGGATAATTTTTATCGGGAGATCCTGAAGGCGGAGCGGAAGTTCGTTCAGACGCATAGGTATTGGGGGTGAGGGGTGTACGATTGGGTGTGGACACAAAATCAATTCGAGGGGTGTACGGTTTGGTGTGGACACATGAGATAAAGCAAACCGCGAATCGGCGCTAATCCCGCCCTTCGGGCTCCCAGAATCGGATTTGCTCTTCCTCACTCTCGCAATCCAGCTACGCTGTCTTGCTCGTCCCTTCATCGGGACCGTTCGGGCAAATCCTGTC
>DALTVX010000033.1 GCA_029987395.1 Methanocorpusculum sp.
ATGTACTGAAAAAGACGCTCAACCATTTTAACTCCTCCGAGCCAAATAAGTACACAGGTTTAGAGTTCACATGGCAAAAGATCAGATACGGAACGGACGACTGGAGGGGGAACGGTCTGCTTTGATCGAGCAGTATCTATCCTCGATGGACGCAGACAAAGAGATCGCTGAAAGCGACATCAGAGTTGACATCGCGCACATCCTGATGCTCAAGAAACAGGGTCTGATCGATGGCGTGTCCGCAAAAAAACTGCTGACAGCTTTGCAGGGCTACCTTGAAAACGGTCTTCCTGAAGATGCATTCAATATGACCCGTGAGGACATCCATGCCGGGATCGAAGCGCAGCTCATTGCCGATGCAGGTCCCGATGCCGGAGGAAGGATGCATCTTGGCCGAAGCAGAAACGACGAGGTCGCGACCTGCCTTCGTATGCGCACCCGTGAACTGCTTATCAATACGCTGATATATTTATTTGAGCTGCGGCAGTCACTCATATCCCGTGCCGAGGAGCACACGAACACAATAATGCCAGGGTTCACGCATCTTCAGCATGCCCAGCCAACAACACTCGCCCACTATCTCCTTGCCTATGAAAGCCTCTTTGCACGCGACACCTCCCGTCTTTTTGACGCATACACCCGTGTGAACATCTGCCCGCTTGGATCGGCCGCCTTTGCCGGAACAGGATTTCCCATAGACCGCGACCTCACCGCAGAATATCTCGGGTTTGCACACCCGATGGAAAACAGCATGGATGCTGTCGCGAACCGTGATTTTATCGCAGAAACGATCAGCGGCCTTGCGATTCTTATGACCAACATCAGCCGGATCTGTGAAGAGCTGATCCTTTGGTCCACCTCGTTTGTAAAATTCGTCGATTTAGATGATGCCTACTGCTCGACGAGCAGCATCATGCCGCAGAAGAAAAACCCGGACACTTTGGAGATCATGCGTGCAAAAAGTGCCGCTGTGATCGGTGAACTGACAGCTGCTCTTGCGCTGGTCAAATCTCTTCCCATGAGCTATAACCGCGATCTTCAGGACCTGAACCCTCACCTTTGGAATGCATTCCGCCAGACAAATACCTCTATACCCCTTCTCGCAGAAATCATTTCTACCGCCGAGTTCAATGTGCCTGAGATGAAAAAGCAGGCTACGGTCGGCAACACCACCGCGACCGAACTTGCTGATTTCCTTGTGCGGGAGTATGACATCCCATTTCGAACAGCCCACAACATCGTTGGCCGTGCAGTCAAACACGGATCGCTTGGTCTTGACGTTGTAGACAGTGCAGCAAAAGAGCTGGCAAACATCTCTCTCAAAGAGAAGGGACTGACGGAAGATATGATCAAAAAGGCCCTTCATCCGGCAACGATCCTTCGACAGAAGCAGAGCTTTGGTTCGCCGAATCCAAAGATGATGAAAAAAGCCGTGAAGGTGGCGGATATCCGTCTGGTCCAGGACCAAGTGACCGGCGATATTTTGCAGGATCAGCTGAGAGATGCTGATGAAAAAATGAAAACAGCTATACAGGAACTTGATGTATGAAATTGAATAATAGTGATCCGGTGACCGTGACATTTGCGGGACTCGAGATGAACGGCATTTATGTCAGCCATTCTGGTAAAAATGCAGTCGTGAAACTTTCAAGCGGTTACAATATCTGTGTTCCCGAAACACTTTGCACACCCAATGGTAAAGCTCCAGTTGTGGAAAAACCAAAGGTCCTGCCTTTGAAACAGGATGCCTCTCTCCCGCTTCTTTCTATAATCTCGACCGGTGGAACCATCGCAAGCACCGTTGATTACCGGACCGGAGCCGTTTCTTCGAAGTTCACCGCAGAAGATATTCTGCGAAGCATCCCGGAACTTGCCGAGATTGCCAGATATCATACCCTTCAGCCGTTCCAGGTTTTATCTGAAAACATCAACCCTGCAATGTGGCAGGTGCTTGCCCGCGCTATCCATGATGAGATCCTGAAAGGGGCTCAGGGGATCATTGTCACCCACGGGACCGACACCCTGATCTACAGTGCCGCTGCCGTTTCTTTTATGCTCAGCACGCCGGTCCCGATCATATTTGTTGGGGCTCAGCGAAGTGCTGACCGTCCGAGCAGTGATAATGCAATGAACGTGATCTGCTCGGCAAAAGCCGCAGTGAGCGATCTTGGCGAAGTGGTCATCTGTATGCATGGGACACAGAGCGACACGACATGTGCTCTTCACCGCGCCACACGGGCCCGGAAAAATCACACCTCCCGTCGTGATGCGTTTCAGAGCATCGGACGTGAACCGGTCGGCGGGGTAGAATATCCCGAAGGCACGGTCGTTTTCGCAAAGGATGCTGTTGTTCGAAACACAAACGAGCTTCGTCTTGCGGACAATATCGATTCGAACTGCGGTCTGCTTCAATATTATCCTGGCATGAACCCTGCAATATTTGATGCGTTCAAAGGCTACAAAGGTCTCGTGATCGCAGGAACTGGTCTTGGGCATGTTGGAACAGATTGTATTGAGAGTGTCACCGCTCTTACGGCGTCAGGAACGACCGTTGTCATGACCTCGCAGTGCCAGGCAGGAAGCGTGTGTGACCGGGTGTATGATACCGGCCGCGACCTTCTAAGCGCAGGAGTCATCGAAGGGGGAAGCATGCTTCCTGAGGTCGCACTCGTAAAACTTATGTGGGTGCTAGGAAATGCCACACGAAAAGAGGATATCCGCCGACTCATGCAGACCAACCTCAAGGGTGAACTTGATCATGATCAGTGGAGGGTCGCATAATGGATTATGAAGCACTAGGCCTAAAAGCAGGGCTGGAGATCCACCAGCAGCTGAACACAAAAGAAAAACTCTTCTGCAACACGCCGACGATAATCCGCGAAACTGCCGAACACACAGCGGAGATCAAACGATATCTTCGCATTGGAACGTCTGAGATGGGTGATGTCGATCGTGCGGCAAAAGAGGAGATGATGAATCAGCGTCTGTTTACGTACTATACGTATGACACCACCGGGCCCGTCGAGATCGACGAAGAGCCTCCCGCTCCTCTCAATCCAGATGCACTCGACATTGTGTTGACCATCGCCAAAATGTTTGACATGACCCCTCTTCCGGAGATCCACACGATGCGAAAGATGATCGTGGACGGCTCGGCCACCAGCGGGTTCCAGAGAACGGCACTTGTCGCGCTGAACGGAGCGATCGGACATGCCTGCAGGGTGGAAACGGTCGCAGTTGAAGAAGAGGCATGTCAGCGTGTCGAGGATACGATCTTCTCGGTCGACAGACTCGGCATCCCGCTGATTGAGGTCACCACCTCTCCATGCATGAAGACACCTGAAGAGGTGCATGACATCGCTCAGTATATCGGAATGACACTTCGATCGACAGGAAGGGTCAAGCGAGGTCTTGGCACGATCCGGCAGGACGTCAACGTCTCGATCCGGGACGGGGCACGCGTTGAGATAAAAGGAGTTCAGGAACTCGATCTCATCGCCGAGGTCGTCCGTCGCGAGGTCCAGCGGCAGCTTTCTCTTCTTGCGATCAAAGACGAGCTTCTCGCAAGAAAAGCATTGGTGAATGGAGAGGTCTACGATGTGACCTCTGTGTTCAGCAAAACAGGATCTCAGGTGCTCAAAAAAGCGCGCGTGATCCTTGGAACGGTTCTTCACGGTTTCAATGGTCTTGTTGGTCTCGAGATCCAACCGGACCGCCGTCTGGGATCCGAGATGTCGGATTATGCGAAAAAATGCGGGGTCGGCGGTCTTTTCCATACCGATGAACTTCCCGCATACGGCGTGACCGCAGATGAGGTCCACACCCTCAAAGAAACCCTTGGTGCTGGGCCAGAGGATGCGGTGATCATCGTCGCGGCCACCGAGCAGAAATGCCGATGCGCAATGCAGATGATCATCAGACGTGCGAAGATGGCATTCGAAGGAGTCCCAGAAGAGACCCGAAAGATGCTTGAGGGAGGCTCGACCGCCTACATGCGTCCTCTCCCTGGTGCGGCACGTATGTATCCTGAAACTGATATCCTGCCCGTTCCGGTCACAAAAGAATACTGGGAGAGTATTGTATCGCCGGAACTGCTTTCAGTGAAGGCTGAGCGTTTTGTCGCCGAGTACGGACTTGATTCCTTCCTGGCAAAACAGATGGCTTTCTCAGAAAAACTTCCGCTGTTTGAGCGCGCAGTTGCCGAAGGGATCCGCCCGATGTTTGCGGCACGAACGATCCTAGCCTCACTCAAAGAGATGGGACGTGCCGGGGTCTCACCCGATCTGTTATCGGATGATGCTATTATTGCAGTGATGAAAACCATCGAGGCAGGAAATGCGGCAAAGGAGGCTGTTTTGGATATCCTGACAGCCTGTGCCAAAGGAATGTCCGTATCAGAGGCAGTGAATCGGGTTGCCCCGGCGTTTTCACGCGAGGAGCTCGAGAAATTGGTACATACCATCGTAGCAGATCGATTGGATTTCATCCGCACGCGTGGCAATGCAGCTCTCGCCCCGGTAATGGGGCTTGTGATGAAGGAGGTCCGTGGAAGGATCGATGGAAAAGTCGTGTCTGAGGTTTTGGAAGAGGAACTTGGACGTATCGTCTGAATTGTACGGTTGAGACAGAGAGATATATTTAAGTGAGTGAGAGACTAACAAAATACGGAGTTCAATATGGGTAAAACAGGAAGTATCAACTGGCACCAGGTAAAAAGTGTCACCGGCCAGATTCGCCTTGTACCTCAGAAAGAGGCAGAGGTGAAAAAGCCCGGACCGAATCAGAGATTCAAAAGAGCAAGCATCGTTGCAAAGATTCAGAGCCGTATGGCAAACAGTCCGCAGCAGGGACGCGGACGTGGACGCGGTCCAAAGATCGCCGAC
>DALTVX010000034.1 GCA_029987395.1 Methanocorpusculum sp.
CGTTGCCGCTAGTGACTGATGAGCGTCACGGAGCGTTGTGTCGGTAATATTGAGTTTTGTCATTATGTTCTCCCTGCTCATTCGAGTTATCTAAACCTTTATTATTTTGGACGGAAGAGTTAAAAAAGTAGTCCCTTGGAATACTGACGAAAGTTTGTCCAATCGATGTGTCATTCGGTTGAACAGAATATATTAGATTGACAAAATAATACATTTATCAGATAGAGAATCAGTAGTTGCTCTGTCATAGTGGAAAAAGGGGAGATAAATGGGGATGTGTGAGTGTGAAACGAACGTTACTGAAATGAAAAGTGCAGGGATAGATGTGGACACAAGAGAAAAATAACCCTGATAATTCCCTACAAAAAAATCATGCCAGATGATACAAAAATTGGAAGAGGATATCTGGGTTATTATTCTGCATATTTATTAGTTCCATCTGATAGGAGAGTGAGAATCCCCGCTGAAATTAAATTGGTTGAACCTCCGATTGCATACACCTTATTTCCTTTAATCACGGCAGTGTTCCCTGTGAAGGATCCCGAGTTCATTGTATATGTTCCTATATTGTAAAGCCCGCCGCCTCTTTGAGCCGCCGTATTGAGGGAAATGGGGCCGCCGATTGTCATCGTACCTGGGTTATAGATGCCTCCGCCGTTTGTCGCAGAATTGCCAGAAATCAGCAGACCACCACTAGTGAAAGTAACAGTACCCGTGTTGTAGATACCACCGCCATTTCCATACGCATTGTTGTTTGTTAGGGGGAAACCGCCGGTGAGCGTTCCCAAATTATAAACACCACCACCATCAGCAGCGGTATTGTCATGAATTTTTATATTTCCATTGTTCATTGAAACCGTGTTGCTCCCCGCATTGTAGATGCCCCCGCCTTTTTCAGAGGCCTCATTATTATAAATGTCACATGCAGTAATTGAAAAAGATGTGCCTGTATTATATACACCACCACCGTTTTTGGCCGTATTGTTGTATATTATCAGATTCGTACTGACAGACATATCACCTTTGTTGGAGACAGCACCCCCGTTCCCGGTTGGATTTGTATTGTTTATCAGTGTTATTTCGCCGTTCACCTGCAACGACCCCCCGGAAGCTATGGCAAGGAGTGGCGCTGCCCCGTGGCCCATCCCATCAAGTTTAAGCGTGGCACCAGTGGTTCTCAGTTTAGCCCCAGAGGAGATCACCAGAAGCTCACCTTCATACCCAGGTGCTCGGGTAAACTGTACTTCACTGAGGGTAGGAGAACCATAGTTATTGAGGACAAGTGTATTATCCGATAAACTTGCGACCATCTCACTTGTGATACGAATAGGTTCATTTCCAATCGGAACATCACCATAGAAAGCGATATTGTTGCCACCGAAGAGTATGACCACATCCTCCCCATAAAGATTGTTGGACCAATTATTGAGAGAGGTTACGAAATCAGGAAGTGAGGCAAAGCCAGTGCTGGTATTATTACCCGCGGTGTAATATGGACTCGGTGTTGGTACAGGAGTCGGCGTCGTGGTCACAGTAGGGGTCGTGGTCACAGTGGGGGTCGTGGTCACAGTGGGGGTCGTGGTCACAGTGGGGGTCGTGGTCACAGTGGGGGTCGGAGTTACAACGGCCACTCCTCCTTCAACAACGACCTTCCCGCTGAAAACAAGCCCAGTGACCTCATCTGTGAAATTGCCGACGATGTTCACATAGGTAACAGCTGAATTGAAATTTGGAACGGTAAGACTTCCTGCATCGGGCTTATCCCAGTGTCCATTGTCGGTATAAACGCGGTAGGACAAAAGAAATGGAAGATCTGTGCCAGAAACCGGCGTTACCAAAGCACTATTGTTGGACGCATTCACCTGAACGGTGAACCCGACCACCTTATTTTCCACAGGCGTAAAGGAGTCAGCGGCACTCATAACTGATATAGATATAAGCGAGATAAGGATAATGGAAAGAGCGAGAAGAAGTACAGTTGCAATAACCGGGCTAACTCCATTATCCTTAATTTTATTCATGATTCATTGTAGGTCCTATAGGATAAATTAGTTTGTATCAAACCAGAAGCACAAGATACAGAACAACGGCCGCACATAGCATAAGAATGTCAACCTTGCCTAGCGAAAAAAGCGAAACGTATGTCCCGCCCGAGAAATAACCTCGTCTTGCCAGAAGTGAGGACTGAACATTAGACCTGCGGAGGGAAAGGATGAGCAAACCTGCCGCAAGTGAAGGAATTTTAAAAAGGGAAAACTTCTGTCCCTTGATCTTGAGGGCTGATCGCATATGAGAAAAATCATCCCGGATCTCATAGAGAGCCTGGACAGAAAACTCTGCAGCCATCCCCAGATCAAAACCGCTTCCCTGACCAAACGCCCAGACAAAAAAACTCATCAGCTCACCTGCAAGAAGAGATGCCGAGAACCAGAAAGCAAGCAGAACGAGAACAAAGATCTTTGCTCCGTAAAAAACATCCCCGCCAGTCAGACACAAAACAACCGAGGGAAACAGACCAATAATAATGGATGCCGGTACCACCACCTTCCATGAATTTTTATCAAACGTCGTCTTTGCACCGAAGATGAGCCACCAGCCAAAAACTGCGGCCGCTCCAAACAGATTCGCAAAAGAAAGAACCGAAAGAAGTACGAGCGTGAGAAGCCTAAATCTGATATCACTCATGATGCAGACCTCCGGTATGTATCCTCCATTTCTGAGAATTTTTTGCAACATGTTCAGTTTCATGAGAAAAGACGATCGTTATCCCGCTTCTTTTTTCGATTGAATCGGTCAGAACCTCTTTCGCCGATGGATCGAGCGAAGCATACGGTTCATCCAAAATAAGAACATCAGGATCTCTGGCAAAAACACAGGCAAGCATCAGCCGTTTCAGTTCTCCCCTTGAAAGAGTGAACGGATCCCTGTCGAACATCTCCATACCAAATCGAGAAAAGTACGGATCACCGCTGGAAATGCCCCACGAAGAGATCTCACGGAGAACCGTGGATCCAGTCACCTGATACTCTGGAAACTGCATTAAAAGGATCGGTAAACTGCAGCCTTCCAAAACGATTTTTCCAGAATCGATTTTGGATAGACCAGCCAGTGCAGATCCAAGCATGGATTTTCCTGAACCGATCCTGCCGGATATCATATGGACACCTTCTTCGAAGATAACATCTGCGGACAAAGAAAACGTACCTAACTGAAGGTGAACAGAATCAAGAACGATCTTCACAACCTCACCTCAACATCTGCTTTGCATCTGAGTGCCGAGGAATGTGAACTCCACATCACATACGGGATGTGCTTTGAAGAAATAAATGATAGAAGCTCTTCCACGGTCTCCGGATCAAGATGGGAATCCGGTTCATCAAGAACAAGAAGGACCGGATCGTGAATGATCGACGTTGTTATCCCAACCATGATTTTTTCTCCGCCGGAAAGCGTCCTGCACTCTCTTGTAAGAAGATGCGTGATACCTGCCTCCTCCGATGTTTTCAAAACTTTTTCCTCGATATCGGCAGGAGATTGTTTGTCAAATCGGAGAGGCGAGGCGATCTCGTCAAAAACAATCGGAAACAGCAGATGTCTGTCGGGAAATTCACTCACGTATCCAACGTTTTGCGAACGTGGTGAGAGACCATCTATGCTGACCGATCCCACATCCGGCAGAAAAAGCCCTGCGCAGATCTTCAGGAGTGTTGTCTTACCGGCCCCGTTTTTTCCTGAGACCACCGTGAGACCGGCGGGGATCTGGAGAGAGGGGATCGCCAAAACACCATGGTGAAGATCATCTATCTGGATCAAATACAGACCTCTCGCTTTTTCGAAGACGGATCGTCACTAACTCGGCAGCTGTGATTTTTATGATATCACCAACAATAAACGGGATCACACAGGCGATAAGGGCAGCCCAAAGAGTTGCTCCGGATGAGATCATAAACCAGGCAACTCCGCAGAAGTAACAAACGAGCGTTGCCAAAACGAGCCCCACTATATCCATACATACGATTTTTTTCGAAAAGAACAGTCCTGCAATAAACGCCATCAGGATAAAACCGATAAGAAACCCGCCTGTTGGACCAAGCAGTATCCCGATCCCCGCAGTCCCGTTGTGAAAAAGCGGAAGACCAAGAGTTCCAAACAATACATAGAGAACAGTCGGGATCACCGCATATTTTTTCATCACCGATGCCGCCAGCAATACAAAAAGCGTCTGGAGAGTGAACGGGACGACAAACGGGATAGATATCCAGCCGCCGACCGTGATCAATGCCACAAAAACCGCTGAATACATAATGAGACTCGAACGTCTCTCGTCTCCGTACATGGTTAACCAATATTTATTGGCAAGTTAACAATAAAAAAGGATCAGATAAGATAACAGTCGCCGGCTATCACGCGTTCGACCTCACCATTATCTTTATGGATGAGCAAAGCCCCGTGCTCATCGACCTCGAGTGCCTCTCCTTCGAAGCTCTCTCTGATGGTGCGGACTCTAACTCTTCTGTGAAGAGTGCGAGAAAGACTTCGCCATTCTCTGAAGAGTGATTCAGTTTCGCCTTTCAAAATCATCTGATACCGGCGTTCGAACTCCTTCAAGAACACAGCAAAAAACTGGGCACGGTCGACATCGTGACCGAGTTCATCAGAGATGGATGTGACAAGATGGGAAATATTTGGCATCACCTTTTCAATGGATACATTCACATCCACCCCTATTCCAATCAGACAATATTTGATTATATCCTCATCTGCGGAAAGCTCAAGCGTGGTTCCTGCGACCTTTTTATCGCCGATGAACACATCGTTTGGCCACTGGATCAAGGCCGATAGGCCAAATCCACGTCTGATAGCTCGGGTAAGCGATATCGATGCTGCCATCATGATCACGAAGGTCTGATCGACCTGAAGTTTAGGCATCACCACGATGGTCGCCCAGATACCTCCTTCCGGCGACATCCAGACCCGGTTCATCCGACCTAGACCGCCGGTCTGGATCTCGGCGACCAGAACGGTTCCGGGTTGGACCTCGTCTCCGATCTCATGCATCATCTGACGGGCAAGTGCATTCGTTGAGGGGACCTGCTCATAGTGATGCATCTCCTGACCGATGACCTTGGTCTTCAGGTGCCTCCTCACCTCATAGGGGAGTAAAAGTCGAGTGCGTTTTCGAAGAGTGTATCCGATTTTATCAGAGGCATCAATAACATATCCTAACTCACGCAAAAGATTGACATATTTCCAGATACCGGTACAGGATATTTCCAAGCGTTCGCTGATGAGAGTTCCGGCAACCGGCTGGTCAATACCTGCCTCGTCCAAAATCTGCAGAAGATCAAATATTACGTGTGTCATGAGGTTTTGACTCCGAAATGGATATGTGACTTAGTATGTTATCTGAAATGAATAAGATTTCGTTTGAAGACCCTGATATTTTTCTCAAAAGGAGACAGAATCCCCTTTCGAGAAGGTTTTCAAAAACGCATCGCTTGGATATTCGTGGGTGCTTGCAAGAAGGAGTGTCCCCTTTCCTACAGTACATTCGACCAAAACAGGATGTCCATTTTCTGCAGTTGCAATAGATTTTCCCTCATACGTTTCAAACCAACCGTCGGTAGCAAAACTCGTCGTATCATATCCATCAAAGATGCATGACCATGGTGAGGAGGAATCGACAGCAAGGCAATGCTCACCAAACTCATAATGATATTTTACATTCACCGGGAGCCAGTCATATCTGTTTGGGGAAGCGTCGGCTGCACCAAAAACCAGAAGTTTCCCCCCCTTTTCCAAATACTCTTCGATCCGCTCTGAGCATGCACGTAGAGCAGGAAGAAGTTTTGAGTACGACGTGTTACCAAATCCAGTTGGAATGATCACGCCTGAGTATGTACCGCGATAAAACGGTGCAGACAACAAAAGCGGGGTAACTCCCTCACAAGGACAGGCAACGTCTTCGATGAGACGGTGAAACGTCATCTTCGAATCCCAAAATATTGCAAAGCTCATCCTTTTATTACTCCTAGCGGCCGCATTCGTGCAACGATACGGGAGATCCCGGCATCATGTACGGTTTGAACGACCTCACTGCTGGATTTATAGACATCAGGAGCTTCTTCCGCGATGACCGCCTGGTTTGGTGCCCTGACAATGATCCCCTGCTGTAGAAGAGCGTGAGTGACCTCTTCGCCGGTCTGGCTTCTCTTGGCTGAAGAGCGGCTTTTGACCCTTCCGGATCCGTGACAGGTACTGCCAAATGTTTTATCCATCGCTCCTTGCGTTCCTGCAAGAAGATAAGAGGGTGTCCCCATACTTCCCGGAATCAGGACCGGTTGACCGCAGGCACGGAACTCGTGAGGGAGCTCGGATCTGCCCGGACCAAAAGCCCGCGTCGCCCCTTTTCGGTGGACACAGACCTTTCGCCGGACCCCTTCGACATCATGCTCCTCCCATTTTGCGACGTTGTGAGCAACATCATATACAAGAGGCATCTCTTCATACGAGATCTGGAACTTTTTCACAATAAGTTCCCGCACGATATGCGTGATGACCTGGCGATTTGCCCATGCATAATTTGCCGAGGCCGCCATCGCGCCAAAATATGCCTCTCCTTCTGGAGAGGAGAGAGGAGCGCAGGCAAGCTGACGGTCAGGAAGATCTATGCCATATTTTTTTGTTGCCGACTCAAGGATCTGTAGATGATCAGTACAGACCTGATGACCCAGACCCCGCGATCCGCAGTGGATCATCACACAAATCTGACCTTCTGAAACGCCGAAGGTTTTTGCCGTATCCTCATCGGTGATCTCATCAAAGACCTGGATCTCAAGAAAATGATTTCCGGAACCAAGCGTCCCGCACTGAGGAATACCCCGCTGACGTGCTTTTTTGCTGACATGTTCCGGTTGTGCGCCGCTCATTGCCCCGTTCTCTTCACAACGCGGGATATCACCAGCCATACCATATCCCATCTCGACCGCGTTCTTCGCTCCATATTCAAGCATATTTGAGAGATCTTTTTGAGATAAACGGATCGGACTCTTTGACCCGACCCCTGTTGGAACTGCCATAAAAAGATCCTCGATCAACCCTTTCATATCAGGGATATCAGAGACATTGAGCGGTGTTGTGATCATTCGGACCCCGCAGTTGATGTCAAACCCTACGCCGCCCGGAGAAATAACACCGGTTTCTGCATCAAAGGCGCCGACACCTCCGATCGGAAATCCATACCCCCAATGGATATCCGGCATACCAAGCGAGTACCGGAGAATGCCCGGAAGCGTGGCCACATTGGAGAGTTGGGTAAGAGCTCCGTCTTCGAGAGTTTCAGCAAGATTTTTCGAAAGGAAAAATCGTCCGGGGACACGCATCCCTGGGACAAAACCCTTAGGGATCTCCCACTCATTTTCTGTTATCTGTTGTATCTGATCGTTCATGATGTTAGATGTCAAAAATTATTATCAGTTCATATCCTGTTTTTGTTCTGGCAAGAGACAGTCCGGAATAGGAAATACCTTTCACCCCAATACCTCCAGAGTGTTTTTCTCTGTCGAAGAGAACCCCTTCCACCGTACCGGACACGTGATCGCTTACAGTGAGAGTGAACCTCTGAGGAACAAGATACTCAGTTTCGGTGAGGAACAACAACTCCGAAAGAAAGTTTACGATCAGCTCCGGAAGATCTTTTCCTTCAGCTTCGATCGAAAATATTTCGGTTGGGATCTCAAAGGGATAGTCGCCATATAGAGTCTTTGAGAGAGCATGACCACTCTCTGAAAACAGGGACGATAAATCACTTGCTGATATCCGCATGCGGATGTCCGCGGTATGTTCCAATTCTTCAAAAACCATAATCGCCGTCTTCGAAAAGAAGCCGAGGGACCATACGCATCGTGATCTCGGTGACCCACTGGATCTGATATCGAGAGATAAAAATCACATGACCTCCTGATCGAAGAGGGATGTCAGATGATTTAGCAGGTCGTATCCGTACCGGCATCAGGATCGGGCCGCTACATGAAGTACTTATTCGAAAATCCCCGCCGCGTTTGTCCATGTACTCTATGACCTCGTCCGTTACGGTAATATCAGAAAGAGGGGAAGGACCACCCTGCTCATTATCCATTTGATATAGATTGGGAGTATGTCCTAAAAAAAGTTGGTACTGGATCCAGCCTGATGATATCAGACGGATGCAACAACCTGTTCGACTAGCTCTGAATACTGCGGCTTGAGTTCATAGACCCCAAGTGCGCCATCTTTTGATTTGTGGGTCGACAATATCCCTAATTTTGATGCAACGATACCAACCATCGATGCAACCGAATGATACGTTACGTCAAACTTTGTGGAAAGTGCCTCATGGATCTGTGGGACAGTCATGGATTTTACCCGAATAAGCAGACTGAGCAGTGCCTTTCTGATTCCTGACTTATCACGGGATAGATAACTGCGAAGTCTTCTTTCAATCTCCTTTCGCAGATCTGATGGTGAAAGCATATTTTTTAATATGTATTTCTGTATATAAATAGATACCGCTGATATGAAAAATCGAATAATACGCGAATTTGATAAGCAAGAAAAAGCAATAGAGTAGTACCTAATGATATATCGCCTCTATGAGTATCGGATTTCACGAGATCTCACCACATTTCCAAAAGAGATCTGTTTCATGCTCAGCGATGCGGATGTGATCGCCGATGCAAAAAAGATTGGAGAGGTCCTTGCATGGATACAAGAGTTCCCAAAGATCAAAAAAGTCATTTTTCATATAAGCACGAAGGATGCCGAGAAAATAGAGGAACTTTTGAAACCTCTGTCTTTAGAAGAAAAGACCGAAGTTCGTGTGAGCACCCCAAAACACGACACGAAAAATGGGACCGGAACACCCGAGATCCTGATCGCCCTGGGTAAAAATGGGAGAGAAGAGATCACCGATGCAATAATAAAAATTGCAAAAGAAGGGGTAGATCCGAAGGATATCACAGAGGAAACGATAGAAAAACATCTGGCCTTTCAGGTGAACCCGGATTTTGTGATCAAAACAGGGAGAAATCATCTAACCGATTTTTTGATTTGGCAGTCGGTTTACTCAGAGCTGTTTTTTACCGACATCAACTGGAGCAGATTTAGAAGAGTGGATTTCCTTCGTGCCCTTCGCGACTATCAGTCGAGAGGTCGGCGGTACGGCACCTAGACCAAACCTGGAGGGGAAAACATCAATACCTTTCATAGATGAATAAGGTACCACAAGAATGTCAATTTCCATTCCAAAATTACCTGAGTCAAAAGACCCAAAAATCAATTTTATCAGGGATATCCTGATCGTTTTTGCAATTGTTGCAGTAATAGGGATCGCTTTATTTGGAGGATCCGGGACCTGGCCCGCTCTGGTAGCCGTAGAATCCCCAAGTATGGTACCCAATATGAATGTCAACGACCTCGTGTTTATTGTTGAAGAAAACAGATATGGGGGCTATATGACCGCGGTCGAGGCGGCAGATGCGGGAAAGATCTCTTTTGGAGGATATGGTGACGTTATCGTCTACCAGCCAAACGGAAAGACCGGCGTGACACCGATCATTCATCGGGCGATCGTGTGGATCAATGAGTCCACTGCAAAACAGGCAGGATTCACCGGCGATGCCGCACATTCCGGATATGTTACCAAAGGAGATAACAACGAACAGTATGACCAGGACGCGATCTTTCCAGCATATGGCAGGATG
Organism: Methanocorpusculum sp.; assembly: GCA_029987395.1. GTDB lineage: Archaea > Halobacteriota > Methanomicrobia > Methanomicrobiales > Methanocorpusculaceae > Methanocorpusculum. The sequence goes on from DALTVX010000034.1 coordinate 9,741, forward strand.
GAGCCGGTCAAAGAGGAATGGATCGTGGGTAAAGCATTATTTGCGATCCCGCTGATCGGTTTTGTACCTCTTCACCTATTTGAATCGATTCTGGTCGTTGTACTCATCATCGGTATCACCGAGCTCGCCAGCAGAAGACTGAAGAAGAACAAAGACAAAGGAAAGAAAAAATGAAGGTCACCACCATTCTAAAAGATGTCCTTGGAGGCGCACGGCTCACAGAAAATGAAGCATCGTTCCTGCTCAAAGTACATAACAGAGATATCTGGAAGATCACAGAGGCCGCAGACATAATCCGTGAGCGAAAAAACGGCGATGTCGTGACATATGTTCGAAACATGAACATCCACATGACCAACATCTGTAAAAACCGCTGTGGTCTGTGTGCGTTCGGACGAAAAAGCACAGACCCTGAAGCATTCTGTTTTACAGACGAAGAGTTTCGAAAACACGCCAAGGATGCCCTTGCAAAAAAGGTCACCGAGGTCTCATATCTTTCAGGGATCCATCCGAACTTCACCATCGAAAGTTATGAAAAGATGATCCGAACACTCCACGAGGAGATCCCCGGCATTCATGTTCATGGATGCAGCCCGGACGAAATTTTGTATGCAGCAGAACAAAGCGGTATTTCTACGAAAGAGGCACTCATTCGTCTAAAAGCTGCCGGACTTGATTCTGTCCAGGGAACTGCCGCCGAGATACTCGTTGACAGGGTCAGGAACATCATCTGTGATAAAAAACTCTCCACATCAGAGTGGATCAGGATCATCAAAGAGGCAGCAGAGGTAGGATTTCGGGCGACCTCCACGATCATGTACGGATCGGTGGAAACAGCAGAGGAAAGAGCACGTCATTTATCGATCCTTCGTGAGATCCAAGATGAATGCGGCATATTCACTGAGCTTGTGCCTCTTGCATTCCTGCACAAAAACACGCCGCTTGAACGGGCAGGCGTGGTAAATCATGACTCGGCAGGGCGTGAAGACATTTTGTTGATAGCTGTCTCACGGCTTTTCCTGGACAACATCGACAACATTCAGGTCCCTTGGTCAAAAGTTGGAAGAAAAATGACACAACTTTGTCTAATGGCGGGTGGGAATGATGTCGGTGGAACGATGTTTGTAGACTCACTCTCTAGAGACGCCGGGGCAGGAGATGAAGCGGATTACTTCAGCCCTGAGGATATGGAACTGATGTGTAAAGATATCGGAAGAACGCTTCACGAAAGAGACACTCTCTATACTGTTCTCTGATATCTCCTCGTATTTTTTCTGCTCAATAATTTTTTACAGAAGGAGGACGCCGAGGAATATATCCACCAGCGAAAATCCAAAGAGAGCAAATAGATACCCGACCGTGATCGGGATCATAAATGGCACTCCGTAAGAGATCCAAACATTTCCGGCTTTTTTGTACAGCTTAAGTTTTGAAGAATACGTATCAGGATTTTCCCGAAGATTACGGATCGACATGTCAGACTGAGTTCTAAGAGCCCGGATCGAGCTGTGCGCACGAGAAAAATTCCTAGAGATGGTACCGTTCTTCTCTGTTATCTCCTCAGATACAAATCCGAAATACTTCGTGATCGAGTCTCCGGGAACTGGTTTTCCTGAACACATCAGCCAGAAAGGGGCCTTGTTTTTCGCAACAAGATTTCGAATGAGAAATACGATCGGAACGATCAGCGCAAAAACAGCACCGTTCACAAGAGAGGACAAGGCAAGCGATGGAAAGATCCATTCGGCAAACGGGGTGACTGGGACGACGAGCGATAAAAGGATCAGAGCTTTTCCATCCGCAACACCAAAAAGGCCGAAGAACATAAAAATAGCCATCACCAAAGCGACAACGACCGAGATGAGAAATACATACATCGCCCAAGGGGCAGAATAGGCCTCGAGCCAAAACCAGATAACTAAAATGCCGCAGCCGACTGCTGCCGGATACCAGGTCACTGCATAGATCGTACGGGTCTTCCAATCCTGCCAGCATGCATAGAGAAAGGTTGCAAGGACCAGCAATGCCGAGAGAGCGAGCGGCAGTGAGAGAATCATTATCTACGATTCGACTGGGAATACGATAAAATCAATGGGTGAGAGAAGACTCACTCACCCTGAAAAACGGACTTTGCAACATACTTTCCGTGTACGTAAGACGGCATGCCGGCAAGCATGTACGATACGCGTAATGCTTCATCGACCTCTTTTTCAGAAACACCAACCAGTTTAGCTCCATTCAAGTGGGCACGAAGGGCGTGGTCATCTCTCATTGCCGCAGCAATGCCGAGGGCGATCAGCTTTTTTTCTTTGCGGGACAGAGCACCATCTGACCAGATGTAATTATCCAGTTTCAGGATAGCTTCATGCATCAGGGGGTCAGAATCGGCAAGATCTTTGAAAAACACTGGGACATGCCCGATATTGTGTTTAAGTTTATCCATTTCACTAGGAACTCCGCAGGTTCCTTTCTTTTCTTCAGGTGACATTTTAATCCAACGAAATATTGTCTCTGAAGTTGATTAGTCTATCTATCGAAGCACATTATTATAGATTGCCCAGCATACCATTCAGCAATGACGAAAAAGATCGTTGCCTTGTTCGGCAGCAATGTTCAAGGTGGAAACACCGACAAACTTCTTATCGAAGCGATCCGGGGCGCAGAGGAGGCTGGATATACCGTTGAGAGAGTGAATATCGTTCAGACAAAACTCTCGGGCTGCAAACAGATCTACCACTGTATGGACAAGGGAAATTGTATCATTAAGGATGAAGGAGAACGCTATCTTACCATGCTTAAAGAGGCCGATGGCATTATAATCGCGACCCCGGTGATGACCTATGGGATACCGGGTCATCTAAAATCCTTCATGGACCGCTGTCAGCCGTTTTACATGGCAAAATATCATCGAAATACATCATTCATCACGAGTGAACATGCAAAGATACGAAAAGCGCTTTTCATCTGCATTGCAGGAATGAACACGCCGGATGTGTTTATCGGACCATTACTCACCGTAAAAGCATTCTGTCATATCATCGATGTGAAGTACTTTGATGAACTTCTCCAAAACGATATGGACACCATTAAAAAAATAGAGAGCAAACCAGATGTGCTGAAAGCGGCATATGAGAAGGGGAGAGCGTTAGGTGAAGCGATCACGAAATCACAGGGATAAGCCTGACATAAAGTCAGAACTTGTACGGCTCGCAGATCTTAAATACCGTACGTTTTCAAGCGGCCTGATCCCGGGAGCAGACAATATCATTGGCGTTCGGATCCCTGATCTTCGGGATTTAGCGAGGACGATCGCGGCTGGGAACTGGCAGGCATATCTCAAAGAAGCAACCGACGACTCGTTCGAGGAGATCATGCTTCAGGGTCTTGTCATCGGTTATGCGAGAGGCGAGCCGGATCAGATACTATCAGCCCTACGATACTTTATACCAAAAATAGACAACTGGTCGGTCTGCGATTCGGTCGTGGTGGGACTTAAGATCACTCAAAAACATCAAGAAACCTTCTGGAAGTTTCTTCAGCCGTATCTTGACTCTGATAAGGAGTTTTTCGTTCGGTTCGGGGTCGTGATGCTTCTGTCCTATTATGTGGATGAAAAACACATCTCTGCAGTACTAGAAAAACTCGATACCATCACTCATGACGGATATTATGTCAAGATGGCAGTTGCCTGGGCGATTTCTGTTTGTTATGTGAAGTTCCCCGAGGTGACCCACACACATTTGGAGAGTTGTTCTCTCAGTGACTTTACCTACAATAAATCGATACAAAAGATATGTGAATCCTATCGAGCCGATGAAGAGGCAAAAACCAGGCTCAGAGAGATGAAAAGAAGGTAAGATCAGCTTTTCATTCGCTGATCATAGGTTCGAAGAGCACGGACCATGTCCACGTACCTAAATTCGGGCCAGGGGGGAACACAAAAACAGACGGCTGCTTCGTTCCCGTTTGCAAGCCAAGGGAGAAAATTCGAGGTCCGTTTGTCATTTGCTGTTCGAATGATCAGATCGACCGGAGGCATCGCAACCGAAGAATACATGCGCTCGGTCACGCTTTCCGGAGTGATCGAGTCGGGGGATAATTCACCTGCACGAACCTTTTCGATGAGCGACTTCGCTGTTTCCAAGATCTCATTTCGCCCGCCGTATGCGATAGCAAAATGCAGATAGTATCTGTCATGATCCTTTGTGGCATCTTCGATTTCATTGATCTTTGCCAGAAGTCGATCGTTGATAAGAGACCTGTCACCGATCACGGTGATGTTCACCTTCTTATCATAGATCCGCTGATCCACAAGCATCTCTGAGAATTTTTCAATAAATAGTTCCAGCAAGGCATTCACCTCTTCAGGTGAACGTTTGAAATTTTCTGTGGAAAAGGCATAAAACGTCGTGTGTATAACTCCGAGTTCCTCCATCCAGTCAAAAACCTTCTGAGTTGTCTCAGCTCCGGCGCGGTGCCCAAAGGCAGGATCTTTGCCGCGGGACTTTGCAAATCTCCGGTTGCCATCCTGAATTATAGCTACATGATTGGGGATATACGTCAACTGCCGAACAAGCCTGTGAACATAAACATTCTCTGCAAAGGAACGAAGACTCACAGTGGAGTCACCTCAACGATCATCCCGTCGTTTGGATATCGTTCGATGATCTTCCTCTCACCGCCAAACTTGCGGGGGATCTTTCTCATCTGCTGCCAGTCGAGTTCGATCGTCCCGTCATCCATCTCCTCATAATAACTTCCGGCGCGAAGACAGGGAAGAATCATATCAAGATCGTCTTTTGGTTCCATAGAGCCGTACATGACGGTGCCGTCGTCAGTGATCATATCAAACGGCCGTGCAGAGTTCATGGCAATACGTTTCAGTCGTTCTCGGAGCTGGACCGAATCTTTGAATGTGGATGTGCAGTAATGGACCTTTGGATGACCATTGATCTCGCCTGCCCATTTCGTCGAGCCTTTGATCGCATTACAGAGCGGATTTTCCGTCTCAAGTTTTCTTGCACGCATATTATCAGCGCAGGCGTCACCCCACTCAAGTTGGTTGACGTTGAAAAAATCAACCGAGTCAAGAAGGGGGAAGAAGTATCGAAGACCCTGCAAAGAGGGGACCTCAAACCCGACCGAAAATCCGAGTCGTTTTGCATCCGCGACCGACTTGACGTACGGCGAGTCCAGAATATCTTTCCAGGTCTCGTGAGGCGGATGCATTCTGATCTCATCTACACAACCCTGAAGTGCTGCAAGGTCCTCCAAAGTCGGAGCTTGACCGGTGTAAAGGTGGATGTGGTGATCCTTTCCGAAATGATTTTTGAGAGCAGAGCAGAACTCCACGACCCGTTCGATCTCCAGAAGAGGTTCCCCTCCCGTGACGCCGGTCCCAAGAGCACTCATCATCTCTCCTTCGTCAATCGCCTCTTCGGGTGTGGTGACTTTATGATCGTTCGCATAGATCACATCAAGGTTTTTTCTCTCCTCGGAAAGAGGGCAGTACCAGCAGTCCCGATCACACCTTCCGGTGATGAAAAGGACCAGCTTTGCTCCGATGTAGCAAAGTTTGCACCCATCAGAGAGGTTTTTTGGCAGTTTATCCTTCGCCATAATTAAAACGACATCTCAAGAAGACGTTTCAGCGTCTCTTCACGACCGAGTGCTTCTAGGAACCAGCCCAGACGCGGGCCTCTGTCAGCACCGAGGAAGGCATGGTATATGCCGGTGAAAACATCCTTTCCCGTAAGTCCGGCGGTTTCTGCCGCATCATACACTGCATTGTGCAGAACATCAGCTTTCCACTCGGCATCAATGACAAGCTTTGCATATGCTGCAACAGCCGCTTTGACCTCCTGTCTTTCATTTGCCGCAACCTCAGGCAGAGAATCAGCAACAGCAAATTTCGCATCGTCGGGAGCGTAGCGGTCCAGCCACATACGTGCACGATTTGCCTGATCGAGAACAACATCATTGTCGACGATCTCATAACCGCTGCGTTTGAGGATCTCGAAAACTGCGTCATCGGTTCGAGCGATCTGAACGACCGTCACCATATGACGGAACGGGATCGATGTTTGAGGGGACGCGATCTTGGAGAGTTCATACTCGCGAGAATCTCCGGCAACGGCTGCTTTGTCACACTCGTCGATCAAACGAAGCAGGCCCATTCCCGGATCAAAGGTGATGGTCTTGTCAGGTTTGGTTTTTGCGATCAAGAATCGGAGAACCTCCGGCGGGACGATGTCAAGCATATCCCGGATCGTTAAGACGACGCCTTTGGAGGAGTGCATCTCGCCTTTTCCTTTGAGGCTGATCCATTCATACGTTACCGGTACCGGAGCATCGTAGCCGTAGATCTCTTTGGTGATGAACTTTCCAGTATCATACGATCCACCGGGCGATGCATGATCTTTGCCAAATGGTTCGACTGTCACGCCGTAGACGGACCAGCGCATAGGCCAGTCGACACGCCAGACAAGTTTTCCTTCGCCTTTCGAGTAGTCTGAGACGCCTTCGTGACCGCAGGAACATTTGTAGGTGACCGTGTGATTTTCGATATCGTGGGAGAGGATCGCTGCACGGGATATCGTACCGCATGATGGGCAGATCGGATAATAGGGTGTCCAGCCATCTTCGAGTTTGCGGCCTGAGACACGTTCAAGGATCTCTTTGATCTCCTCTGCGTGGATCAGTGCATCTTTGATCTGCTCGGTGAACATACCGGAGCGGTAAGCTTCACTGGTTCGAATGATCCGCGGATGGATGTCGAGCTCTTCAATCGCCGATAAGAATGGATCGAGGAAGTGCTCCGCGTAGCTTGTGTGTTTTCCGCACGGGCACGGAATGTCGCTCACAGGCCAGCCGACATACTTCTGATAGTCATCAGAGAGGAACGGATAGACCTTTCTCAGAGGATCGAAGTCGTCAGCAATATAGACAAGTTCTGCCTCGACACCCTGTTTTAGAAGGGCTTTGTAGATCATGTCACCGGTCATGACCTCGCGCATATTTCCAAGATGGATCGGACCCGATGGAGTTATACCAGTTGCGATCAGTTGTGGGGCATTGAATGGAACCTGAGCAGCCTTTGCATCAGCCCAATGGATCTTCTCACGTATTTTTTCTTCCATGTATTGTTACCTGCTATAGATGTGTCTGTAAGTATGTGCTTTCAAATCTGATAATACCTGATGTCTAAGCGACAGACCGCAGTTCATTATTACAAACAGGCAATGAAAAAAATAAAAAAGGAGAAGTTATTCAGTCACTTTTGGCAAAGCTGAATCATAGAGGTTTGCAAAGAACCGTGAGGTGACGATCATGATGAACGGCAATGCCACAACGAGGAGAATGCTACCGGCTATTGGGATGCAAAGAAGGATCAGTTCAACAACACCCACTAAGAGGCTGAGAAGGATCATGTATCCAAGATATCTCAGCCATCCGATATTAGCGATAAGGCTGAAAAGTTCCTTAAAGTTGAATGCAGCGCCGAAATTTCCTTCCTTTGCGAATTTAACAACTGCCATCATCCCGACCATCATGGAGATGACCATAATGATAATGGGGATGATGATACCAACGATTATGAGATATGCCATGTTTTCCATGGGACCAAACATGACAAGAATGGAAATGATCGTATAGGGGATCATGTAGATGAAGAGGATGAGCATTCCAAGAAGACCCTCGACAAACATCTTACCCCAGTTGTTCAATGCAAGCTCTCCACCGCGGAAGACACGTATCGTAACACCGTAAATAAAGATCCCGGTGATAATGGTCACAATGGTTCCGAGAATGGAAAAGACGACCGATACCCCTGCAAGTATGCCCAGAGCTGGATCGTCCATCATCGGCCCAGTCATCATGGCAGGATCGATCATCGATGAAATTTCAGGAGTCAACACTGCGACCAGTGTTGTCAGCATGAAGATCGTTCCGAAGATAAGCAGAACAGTTCCGGCAAACATCACTGCGTACAGGAAAATCAAAACAAACCAACTGCCAAAGGATTTGAATGCATGATTTGCATACTCCATGGAGTTCTGGATGTTTTCGCTAAAACTCATTACCATAATAGTACACTATCCGTTTCCAGAACTATATATGATTTCGCTGATTTGTTTAAAAGAGGGTGTTGAACTTCTTTGTTCCGGCAAGATTTGCGCTGCCCAGCTCAGCAAATCGAAGATCAGCGCCTGTAAGATCGGATTTCCACAGATCAGCGCCCTCCAAGTGCGCATGAGTTAGGTCAGCCCCTGTAAAATTAACATTTCGAAGATCAGATCCTTCCAAGTGAGCGTACGAGAGATTCACGCCAGAAAGATCCAGCCCCATAAATGATGCCTCCTCCAGATATGCCCCATAAACCCGTGTGTCACTTGGTTTCTTGGATATCTCATCCGCATACCACTCATTCCAGACAGAGACCCCGGATCTCAAAAGGGCAACCTGGTCAGGATCACATTTGATTTTTCCGGCCGCGTCGTACACAGCAGCATCGGGATTTGCGCCGTCGAGAAGAGCTCGGGAAAGATAGGCGCGCCAGAGATTTGCGCCGGAAAGATCGGCGTTGGAGAGGTCAGCGGATTTAAGATATGAATAGGAGAGGTCAGCATTCTTCAGATTAGCAAACCTAAGATCAGCCCCTTCTAAAAACCAGTATGCAAAATCTCCTCCTTGAAGATGGGCGCCGTACGCATCGCTACTTCTCAGAAACATCGTCTCTTTGAGATGAGCGGCATACCATTCATTCCAAGTCTTGAAATCCTCAGCTTTAGAACAGCTTTGGAGAAGAGCATATTGTTTTGCATCAAATTTTGATTTCTTCATTCACGAGTTCCTTTTCTTTTTTCTTTCGACCCTCTTTGATGAATATCTCATACGCAGTTATCCCAAGGATCAGGAGGACCGGACCAAGAATGAATCCGAGAAGACCCATTGCCATAGCTCCGCCAAAGAACCCGACGAACATCAGCATAGGTCGGATCTTCACCCTTTGTCCGGTGAGTTTTGGGCGAATGATCAGATCGGTCAGGACACAGGTCAGGAAGTACCCGACGGTTGCGATCAAAATAACTCCCCGGATATCTCCTAGACACAAGGCATAGATCCCAACAAAGATGATCACCAGCAATGGACCAAGAACAGGAATAAGGGCAAACAACGCACACATCGTGGAGAAGAACAGTTCGTGACCGTATCCCAGCAGTAAGAAAAACGCATACGCTAAAAAGAAGGTGAGGATGGCGATGAAAACATGAACTATGTATATAGAAAAGAGGATGTCCTTCGTCTTTTTTGCCATCAATGCAACATTCTCCGCTGATCCTGCCGGAATGATACTATTGATATCAGCCCACACTTTATCTCCAAAGATGATCGAAAGATAGACCAGAGCATAGAACAAGATCACATCGATGATGACGGCGGGGATCATCTGTGCGGCACTCAGTGCAAAACTGGGAAACAGCGTAAAAAGAATATTTTTGATCTCCTCGATGATCTTGGTGGAAAACGCGCTGCCGTCGGTTAGATTGAGCATATTTGTTACAGTGTTGATTATCGTCTGGAACAGAGACATGAAATACTCAAAATCAGAGCTTACGACCACAATTATCACTACACAGATACCTATGATGACCGTAAGAACAAGCGTCGTTAGTATCCCTGCAGAGACGGGTGCCGGGATCTTTCGGATCATCTTTCGGTGCAGCGGCAGGGTCACCACTGCAATTGAGAGTGCAAGGATCGCAAGAAAAATATAATTCCACGATACGGCAAGAATCGCGAGGAAGATCAGTGCAACAAGTATCAGGCTGAAATGGTCCCTTGCATACTGTGGATAATTCATTATAAGATTAGAGGCGGCAAAGGATAATAAATTCTGGGTTATAAAAAAAAGAAGTAAACCTTGGTTTACTCAACTACTTTGAATGAAGCCCCGGGAATACCGCAGATAGGGCAGAGCTCAGAGGTCTTGTTGAGTTCAACGTTCCCGCAGACCGGACAGAGGTAAATGGTTTTTACGTCGAAGTCTTTTCCTGCTTTAACTGCCTCTAATGCCTTCCTATAGAGTTCGGCGTGCATCGCTTCGGCTCTCATTGCGTGGGTGAACGTGATAACTGCATCCTGTCTGTCTTCTTTTTCTGCGATGGCGACAAACTTTGGATACATTTCATTGGTCTCATGGAGTTCGCCTTCACGACCTGCCTCAAGGTTTGTGACTGTGCTGCCGATATACCCGCCAATACGGAGAAGACGGCGTGCGTGGATCTCCTCAGCTGCAGAGGTGGCACGGAAGAGTTTTGCTACATGGTCATATCCTTCATCGGCGGCGGCGTCAGCGTAGGATTTATACATACGGTTTGCCTGGGATTCCCCGGAAAAAGCCGCAAAAATACAGTCTTGAGTGTTCATACTTAATTATTGCCCTGAGGGGAACATAAACATTTGGAAGAGGAACATTTATGCGAAACATCTATGTACTCTCTTTTCCAAAAGAGAACTACCTATGAGTCTAAAGAATACTGCAGACATTGACAAACCCCGGGAAAAACTGATATCAAAAGGCCCGGGTAGTCTGGAACTGGATGAACTGATCGCAGCAATAATCGGGAGGGGGATCCCGGGGTGTGATGCAGTCCAGATAGGTAAAAAGGTAGCAAAAATTCTGATGGTCAGGACCTACGAAACGGAGATCCACGATCTCTGTGAGGTGAACGGCATGGGCGAAGCAAAAGCGTGTCAAATATTAGCGGCTCTCGAACTTGCCCGGAGATTTCCACCTCCGGCAAATCGATTTGCAGTGATTCGGAAAGCCGAAGAGGTGTTGCCATTTGTTCACCAATATAGATATGACACTCAGGAAAATGTGATCTCAGTGACGTTATCCGGGGCGCATGAGGTATTAAAGGTCAGATTGATCACAAAAGGGCTGCTGAATGAATCACAGATCCACCCGCGGGAGGTGTTCGCCGGAGCAATAGAGGATCGAGCAGCTGCAATGATACTTATCCACAACCACCCGTCCGGTAATCTTCAGCCAAGCCGGCAGGACCTGAAGATCACGAAGGATATGCAGGCAGCCGGGGAGCTTCTCGGGATCAAACTGCTGGACCATCTGATCATCGGGCCAAGAGACGGGTTTACGAGCATTCTGGGCGAATGATCGTTTAATTATCGTTTTGCTTTCTCGCATGCACCGCAGACACGGCAAACCTCGATGCATGGCGTGAATTCCGCACCTTTCTTGCAGAACGGCGGAATGTCTGCCGCATCCCTCTTATAATATACATGAGGTACGAGAGAGATGTGCGTGTAGGTGCCAATTGGAACGCCGATTTTTTCTGCGATAAATTCCTGAAGTTTTGCCAGAGCATACATGTTCGATCCGGCGGCCGAGAGCATATCATTACTTCGGAAAACGATCTTCATATTCAGTTTGCCGTTTCTGATCACACACTGGACAAGCTGAAGACAGGGACAGTCCGCAAGTTTTGCATCGACCGGAGGACACCACGTCACGGCCACAGCGCGACGAGATACGGGGCTTTCACGCAGTTTATCGATGATGTACTGGATCTGATCCTGATGGATCTCACCATTTAACGAGAGGCCGCAACCCCAATCAAAGAGTCGTCCATGATAGTCATATTCAAACACTGAATCAGAACCGCAGATAAGATTTTTTGCATATTCTTGAAGAAACGCTTCTCTGAATCTGGAACATGGGGAGACCATCGGCGAATCAAGCGGCGCATCCACAAAAAGACAGACCTCATCGGTTTCTACGGTCTCCTCCCCATTCTCGGTCGTCAAAAGCGTACCCTTCTCAAGAATATAGCGGATAATAAGTTCATGAGCACGTGCAAGGTTTGGCGCACGAATTAGTTTCATGTAATAGAATAGAACCTGAACATAGATATTTTTAGTTAATGATCATTGTAGTGAAAACAAAAAAACAAAAAAACAAGTAGCCCGTAGCAGATTCGAACTGCTGTCGGGAAATCCAGAGTCTCCCATGATTGACCACTACACTAACGGGCTAAATTACCTTAATGAATATGACATGACAGATTATTAAGATAGCGATTGGATTGTGACCAGATAGATATTATATCAGCCTTCACAAATAAAGTACCAGTGTCAAGACTTATATTCAGCCCAATATCCATCTGGATCCTTTTAGCTCTGATCCTGCTTGTCGTGATAGGTTTGCCTTTGTTGTTTTTCGGACTCATCGGTGCTGCACTTGGTAATCTGGGTTTTGGATTTTGGATGATCGTTCTTTTGATCATTGCAATCATTATCGGGAGTTTTATCAATATACCTCTCGGCAATCTTAAACCAAAGGTCCAAAAAGAGAAGGAAGAACCAACGCCAAGAAAACCAACCGGGCAGTATGCTCCGTCAATGTATGATAAGATGTACCGAACTGAGCGGTTCGAGCCAGAACCATATATTGCCGGGGTTGAAAATCAGGGCACACGATTATCCATAAATGTTGGGGGAGCAGTGATACCCATCCTGATTTCAGTATATATCATATTCATGGGCGCATCTGGAAATATTAGTCAAGACCCCTTGTACCTCATAAAAATGTTTTCAGCCCTCGTGATCACAACGGTTTGTGTGTATCTCGCGGCAAAACCGGTGAAGGGGATAGGAATAGCTACACCGTTTTTTGTTGGGCCCGTGGTGACACTTGCGGCCGCATTGATCCTTGGCGGTGGATTTGGTCTCCCGGCGGCAGGGATCGCCTATGTGGCAGGAACGCTTGGGACGCTGATCGGAGCCGATCTTCTGCATCTGAAAGATGTTCCAAAAAAACAGACACCTATGCTGTCCATCGGCGGCGCGGGTACATTTGACGGGATTTTCCTTACCGGGATTATCACCGCACTGATCGCTTCGTTCTAGATGGGCCGGCGTTTGTGCTGATAACCAGACGATCAGCCCTCTATTTTTTTAATCACGCCCGAATAGTTATCTTGGCGAGTGAGTACTTACAGCCAGAAGAGAGTGAGATAGAGAGACGAGAGAAAATCAAAAAAGATCCGCATCTCAATATCGGTAAAAAAGAGAGAAGAGAATTCTTATTCGCGTTTCAGGATCATGAAGATGGCTGAATCAACGATGGAGAACAACTCACCAGCACTAAGCGTTTCTGAATTGAGTGCCATGTCATACGGTGAGATATCCTTAATATCGATCTCGTAATATTCCATATACCGACCAGCCTCGCATGCTTCGCGTTGGGTCGTCATCTCAAACGCCTGATCATTGGTCAGACCCTCACGCGCAGCGATGCGGGAAGAGCGGCACTCGGGAGAAGCATACAGGAGGACCTTGAGATCGGCATTCTCAACCATCCATCCTGCAAGCCGGCCTTCGAGAATTATATTATCCGATGACTCGCCTATTTTTTTCTGGCGGGCGTCGATCTCAAGATCGATCGTCGGATCGCTCTCAGCTATTTTGCCAAGCGAAGCGAGGTCGATATTTCGTTCCTTTGCAAGACCACGAAACACTTCTCCCGCCGATACATATTTGTAAGAATACTTTTCAGCAATTAAACGACCAAGTGTTGTTGTGCCTGAACCAGGCGACCCGCTGATCGTGACCCTCACGTTTATATTCCCCCGATGTTCAGAGCTTTTCTGATGACCTGGGACATGGTCAATGAACAGATCATATACCAAAGGATCCACAGCGGGAAGAATCCGAGATACACTTCAAAATACGCAGAGAGTCCTGCAAACGGGATAACAATTGCAGTTGAAAGAGTTGGATCTGCAAGCATTTGCAGTTCGGTCGGGATGTGTTCGATCAGCCAGAAGAAGATCGGTACAGTTAAAACCAGGATGTAGGCCATTGGTTTGAACTGATTTTTTGACATCTCCATCTGATCTGCCATCATGGCCTGCTGGCGAGCCTGCATCTTTTTGATGAGCTTTTCATCTCCCGAACGCTGGGCTTCTCTAAATTTTGCCTGAAAATCTTTTGTCTTTGCCTGGTTTTCAGCCATCTTTTCATAGTCCATCGTGTATTTCTGAATAAGGGATGCATAGAGACCGGTGATTGTAGCGAGGATCAGGACCAATGCGAAAAACGGTAGACCAAGTGCCGCAAAAGGACCTATAACTATGTTTACAATACCTGCAATGACCTGACGGGCTTCCTGCCAGCCATAAAGCAGCATCATGCCAAAAACCACAGCGAGGGCTAAATACATGCTGTATTTCTTGCTGAACTCAGCTCTGTCCATGACCAGTTACCTCAGGGTCGCTGCAAGTTCATCGACGGCCTTGTCTAAAAGAAAATCTGCGTTGGTGATGATCTTGACGGTACATCCGGTGAGCATGGAGTATGCAGCTGCGTATGCACGGTTCATCTCCTGGTGCTCGGCGATCGATTTAGATCCTTCCATATCACGAACACGTGTTTCGTCAGAAAGTCTCCTGACTAGGATCTGGTCGTTATCAGTCTCGACAAGAACGATCACATCAGGCATAATTGCAGATACGACCCATTCCGGAAGACCGGCCAGATACCCATTCGGGGTCTTGACCGATGCATGAGTATCTACGATCACATTGTCGTTGATGGCTGCGATTTTTTCTGCCGCTAACTTCTGGAGGCGTTTTTGGGCAATGCGATCAAGCTTTCTCATCTGGTCACGGTCGGTGACGAGATTTTCTGCCTGAGCAACTTCAAACATGAAACTGCCGAAGTTGAGATTTTTGTATTTGACACCTTCAGCGGTTATTTTGTCAAATGCGGCGTTGATGACGGTGGTTTTACCAACGCCGGGAACTCCGGTGATGATTACTTTTTTGCCTGACATGAGTATTCTCTTCCTTTGGAGATAGTACCTTTAAAGTTGGGTTTCGAGGCTAATAAAGGTATTTTCACAATAACGAGGTTGGAAAAAAGAACAGCGACAGATAGCAAGGGATTCGCCCCTAAAAAAGAAAAATTGGAGATAATTTATGGGGTGTGGATTATTCTTTATCGAAGAAGCCACGCATGAATGGATACATCTCCATCATCTGTTCGTTGGCGATCTGTTCATACAGACGATAAATGATCGAAACAGTCAGTAACAGACCGGTTCCACCAACAAACCCGATGATACCAAGCATGTTAGCAAGAACAGACAGAAGGCCGATGAAAACACCACCGATAACAGTTACACGGGGAATGTATCTGTCGAGGTAGCGTTCAAGAACGGCGGGAGATCTGCGGTAGCCGGGGATCTGCATACCAGAGTTCTGGATCTGTCGGGCAACATGCTTTGAGTCGAGACCTGCTGTCTTGACCCAGAAGATTGCGAAGAGGGCACCTCCAAGGATCATCACAGTACAGTCAAGACCTACACGGAGAATAACCTCCCATACGGCATGACCAGTTCCTGTGAATGAAGAGAGCCACCACATCCAGTCCTGGGGCTGGTTGATCGGAGCAAGGAACCACATAAGGCCGTTCATCGGTGTTGAACCGTTGAACTCACCAAGTAGATTAAATCCTACACTCGAAAGAAACATACCGACCATCTGGACGTTTGCCTGAAGCACACGGACAAGAATCATCGGAAGAACACTTGCATAGACAAGTTTTACCGGGAATCTTGATCGGGCACCACGGACATTCGCATGGGCGAGGGGGATCTCAATACGGGTCGATTCAACGTATACGATCACGAAGAAAAGCCCAATGGTTGTTACGAGAGCTAGGAGCTGAAGTCCGAAGTAATCGATAAAGTTTGCACCATCGGCAATGACCTGGAACAATCTTGGGAAGAAACC